>CAIYWF010000049.1 GCA_903929845.1 uncultured Chlorobiaceae bacterium
ACTTTTGTTCCCGTTATGCGTGGTTGCAACAATATGTGTGCCGATTGTGTTGTGCCGTTTACCCGCGGTCGCGAACGCAGCCAGCCCTTCAGGTCTGTCATCGCAGAAGTTCAGAAGCTTGTTGCTTCCGGTTATAGGGAGATTACTTTGCTTGGCCAGAATGTCAACTCCTATTGTGATGCTGACGAAAGGTATGACTTTGCCGCTCTGCTTGATGCAGTAAGTCGGGAAGCACCTCTGGCACGAATCCGCTTTACCACATCACATCCAAAAGATATTTCCAAAGCACTTGTCCGAACGATTGCTTCTCGTCCGAATATCTGTAACGCTCTTCATTTGCCGGTGCAGTCCGGTTCATCAAGAATGCTTGGCCGCATGAATCGTGGCCATACCATTGAGGAGTACAGGGAAAAAATAGCCTTGATTCGCTCAATGATTCCGGATGTCGCACTTTCAACAGATATTATTGCCGGATTCTGTGGCGAGCAGGAGAAAGATCACCAGGCATCTCTTGAGCTTCTTGCCGATATCCGGTTTGACTCAGCCTACATGTTTTATTATTCAACCAGACCGGGAACTCTTGCCGCAAGAACGCTTGAAGATGATGTGCCGGAACCAGTCAAAAAGCGACGTTTGCAGGAGATTATTGATCTGCAGAACCGCATTTCGGGAGAACTTTTCCATGAAGCGATCGGCACTGTTGTCGAAGTGCTGGCTGAATCTGAAAGTCGGCGCTCGCCGGAGCAGCTTATGGGGCGGACGGCAGGCAACCGGTCGGTTGTCTTCGATCGGGAAAACTTTCAGCCGGGTGATTTTCTGAACGTGGTCATCACCGGCGCGACATCAGCAACCTTGACTGGGAAGCCAGAACATATATATTTTTTATCTTGAGCGGTATTTGTAAATTGGCATTCTGAAACATCTGAATCATTTAACACGCCTTCCATCAGGCGTCGGAGTGAAGTAAACGTATGCCAGTTCCTGCAAAATTTGGGCTGATCGATAAAGTAAGAGCACATCTTGAATTGCTTGATCCTGTTACCTGGATCAGCGTTTTTCCATGTCTTGCTGGTGGTGTTATGGCATCAGGTGCCATGCGGGGTACAGTACACGATTATCTTCTTCTTTTTGTTATTTTTTTGATGTTTGGTCCACTTGGCACCGGCTTCAGCCAGTCGGTCAATGACTGTTTTGACCTTGAACTGGACCGGGTCAATGAGCCCTCCCGTCCAATTCCTTCAGGTCGTCTGAGCGAGAAAGAGGGGTTATTGAACAGTATTATTGCCTTGTTGCTTGCTATTGGACTTGGAGTGTTCCTGTGGATCCATATTGGCGGGATCAGGGGTCTGGTAATACTGGTCTCAATATTGGTGGCTCTCTTTGTTGCTTATATCTATTCAGCTCCACCACTCAAGCTGAAACAAAATATATTTGCATCGGCTCCTGCGGTAGGTTTTTCTTATGGTTTGGCTCCTTTTTTGTCAGGAAATGCCTTGTTTGCTGATATACGTCCTGAAGCATTATGGCTTGCCAGTCTGAACTTTTTTATGGCTGTGGCATTAATTATCCTTAATGATTTTAAATCAGCGGAAGGTGACAAAGAGGGTGGTCTCAAGTCGCTTACGGTTATGATTGGTGCCAGAAATACTTTTCTGGTTTCATTTATGATTATTGACACTGTTTTTGCTGTACTTGCTTATCTTTCATTCAGTTGGGGTTTTATTATTCCAGCAGTTTTTGTCCTGATTGGCCTTGTCTTGAATATGGTTCTCCAGGTGCAGCTTTTGCGTGATCCAAAAGGCGGGATTTCTTTTATGAAAGGGGCTGTGGAGGATGGTTTTGGTAATGCGATAGGGAAAAGTGATGTCCAGGAACACAATACATTTCTGAGATTTCAGGTTGCGAACAATTTTCTGTTTTTACTCAACAACCTGCTTGTTGCGGGTATGGTTGGTATGAAATACATTCAAGGGCTCTGATTTTTCAAATAACTCCTTTAATACAGGGGTGTAAATCTTAAATCATCGGTTAGCTATGGATACTCTTCAGGCAACATTTTTTTCGCTTCCGGTGGTGTGGCATAACGCACTGGTTACTCTTCTTACCTTTGTGTATGTTTTCAGTGTGCCGCCGTTGATGGATTATCTGGTGACCAATCACTCGCTTCCAAGGGATATCAGCCGCAAAATCACCCATATCTGTGCTGGTTCTGCCATTATTTTTCTTCCGCTTTTTGTGGATGGAGGGTGGTCACAGTATCTCAACATTACCGTTTTTGCTGTTTGGACAGTTCTTCTCATACAGAAAGGTCTTTTTGCTGCCGATGATGACCAGGCAGTGAAAACCATGACCCGTACTGGCGACAAGCGTGAACTCCTCAAAGGGACGCTCTATTTTGTGATTGTCGCCATGATCTGTGGTACAATATACTACAAACAGCCTGCTGGCGTTTTGGCTATGGCAATGCTCGGCTGGGGTGATGGTCTGGCCCCAATAAACGGTACCCGCTACGGAAAAATGAAATACTACGTGCTCAGCGACAAAAGTGTTGAAGGGAGTCTTGCGTTTCTTGCCGGCAGTCTTGCTGCGGGGCTCTTTTTTTCCCATCTTATTGTTCCTGAATCATTTAATGCTGGAAAAATTGTCATTATTGCGCTGATTG
>CAIYWF010000050.1 GCA_903929845.1 uncultured Chlorobiaceae bacterium
ACTTGCCTTGAATTCATAAGGTTGAGAATTATCGCTGTTTAACCCCAAAGAGAAACTTTTATCATATTAAACCTTAAAGAATCGTGAGTATATTAGCAAATAAAGATACACGAGCGGTCATCATTGGCGGTATTGCTGGGTTGAATGCTGCAAAGCGGATGGCCCAGTTTGACTTTCTTGTCAACCGGCCGCTGACAGTACAGGCATTTGTTTATCCTCCTGAAGAAGGCCAGCATAAGGAGATTTACCGTGGTGGTGAGCTGAATAATGTTACCGTCTACGCCTCTCTCGAAAAAGCCTTGGAAGAAAATCCGCAAATCAATACCGCGCTTATTTATATCGGCGCATCTAGGGCATACCTCTCAGCCAAGGAGGCGCTTGATGTAAAGGGCATCAAGCTGGTGACCATGATCACCGAAGGGGTTCCGGAATAGGATGCCAAAGCGCTGCGCAAATATGCTCTTGAGCATGGCAAAATATTCAATGGGCCTTCATCAATCGGGATCATGACGGCAGGGGAGTGTCGACTCGGCGTGATTGGTGGAGAATTCAAAAACCTGAAACTTTGTAATCTTTACCGACCAGGCTCCTTTGGTGTCATTACCAAATCAGGAGGCCTTTCCAACGAAGCGATGTGGCTTTGTGCCCAGAACGGAGATGGTATTACCTCTGCAGTTGCTATTGGTGGAGATTCTTATCCTGGGACAGACTTTGTCACCTACCTCCAGATGTTTGAAAACGACCCTGAAACCAAGGCGGTTGTTATTATCGGTGAAGTTGGCGGAACCCTTGAGGAAGAGGCAGCGGAATGGTATGGCCGCGAAAAACGCCGGATCAGGTTGATTGCCTCAATCGGCGGAACTTGTCAGGACGTGTTGCCCCAAGGCATGAAATTTGGTCATGCCGGTGCAAAAGAGGGCAAAAAAGGTCTTGGGTCTGCACGCTCAAAAATAAATGCGCTCCGTGATGCAGGAGCTGTTGTTCCTGACACCTTTGGCGGCTTAAGCAAGGCAATCAAACAGGTCTACCTGGAACTGCAGGCAAGTGGCGCTATCAAACCGGAACCGGAGCTCGACGAAAAATTGCTGCCAGTACTTCCGCCGAGTGTTCAGGAAGTTATGAAGCAGGGTGAGGTTATCGTTGAGCCACTGATTCGTACCACCATTTCCGATGATCGCGGTGAGGAACCCCGGTATGTTGGCTATGCTGCATCTGAACTCTGTGAGAAAGGATACGGTATTGAGGACGTTATTGGACTTCTGTGGAACAAGAAACTTCCTTCAAAAGAAGAGTCTGAAATCATCAAGCGCATTATCATGATTTCAGCCGATCATGGACCGGCAGTATCTGGAGCATTTGGTTCCATTATTGCCGCATGTGCAGGTATCGACTTGCCACAGGCTGTTTCGGCAGGTATGACGATGATTGGACCAAGATTTGGCGGTGCGGTGACCAATGCAGGCAAGTATTTCAAGTACGGCGTCAAAGAATATCCTAACGACATTCCCGGATTTCTGAACTGGATGAAGCAGAATGTTGGTCCGGTGCCTGGCATTGGACACAGGGTCAAGAGTGTTAAAAACCCTGATAAACGGGTAAAGTATCTGGTTGAGTATGTTACAAACCAGACCACACTGCATACCCCGTGTCTCAACTATGCACTCGAAGTTGAAAAGGTTACGACGGCCAAAAAGGACAACCTTATCCTGAACGTTGATGGCACAATCGGCTGTATTCTTGTGGATCTTGATTTTCCTGAATACTCACTGAATGGCTTCTTCGTTCTGGCAAGGACAATAGGTATGATTGGTCACTGGATCGATCAGAACAACCAGAATGCTCGTCTTATCAGGCTTTACGACTACCTGATCAACTATGCTGTGAAGGAAGAACGCGAAGTGCCGGAAAAAAAATAATTTCTATTATCAGGCACCAACGAACCTCATCGAGACAAAACAAAAAGCGGAAACTTCAATTTCCGCTTTTTGTCATTTATCCCTCTAAAAATGCTGATACTGAAAATATGGAGAATAAGGCTGTAAGATAATTTATTTTAATAACTTATAAAGAATATCAGTATCAAATACTACTCGATAGGAATGAATTCATTTTCAGAATTATCGGTTCTGAGCATTTTTTTTTTGACAACTACAATTAATTACGTTAAACTTAGTACAGAAATTGGTCAATGGTTGACTGATCGCTATTCAAGTAATTTGTGCCTTGGTTACTTGCCGGTATCTCTTTCTATCAATGCACATGTACTCTGAGACTAAACAATGAATATTTACATCGGTAATCTTGCTTATACTGTTTCTGAAGATGATCTTCGTGATGCTTTCTCCGAATTTGGAGAGGTTGCAAGCGCAAGTATCATTAATGACAAGTTTTCAGGCCGCTCCAAAGGGTTTGGATTTGTTGAAATGCCCA
>CAIYWF010000051.1 GCA_903929845.1 uncultured Chlorobiaceae bacterium
ATCTTTGGGTAGCAACTCCTGAACTGATGGAGGGAATATAAACGGGGTATCACGGTCTGCTATGATAAAATCGATACTCCTAAGGCATAATCTGACAAGAAAAACGGAAGCTTCAGATAGGAAAGGATTACATTTAAGAGTTTTTAATATAATTACTTATGAGGGATTATACAATATTTGTGGGGATTTTAAGTCCGACAGACTGCTAGAAAAAGAGACGAAACTGCAAGAAAAGGAACTTCTCTCACGAAAGAATTGTTAAGCAGAAATAAGGTGTTTTGAAATTCTTGGTTTGAGTGTTTTGTCACGTCTTGTTTATTGTCAACAAATGGAGACGATTATGTCACAAATGCAGGCAAAAGAGTTTATTGATAAGCTTAAAACGGACCCGGAGTGCAGGGATCGGTTGATGGCATTTATCAAAAGTGAAGGTTTTACATGTACGCTGAATGAGATCAGGATTGTGGAGTGGGACGCAATGATGACGCACTTTAACATAGAGGGAAATAACCCTTATACTTGCAAGCATACCGGCTATGAGCACTGGGAGGGTTGATCACATTGACTCTGGATATTTTCTAACTCTTGAAAAAATTCAAACCGCCATGTCTAACAAATCATCTGCAAAGAAGAAGGGGAAAAAAGCCGACCTCTTTCTGACTGACGATGAGCGTGATGAATCGATCAGGCTTGCAGCATATTATCTGTGGAAAAAGAAAGGAGAACGACACGGAAAAAATCGAGACGACTGGTTCGAAGCAGAAGAGTCCTTTGACGACTCCATTGCTGAGTCCTTTGATGACTGAATCAATCCTTTTTTACACATCAAAAAGAGGCTTTGTTCAAGAAATTTGACCTTTTTGAACGTGCGTGAAATCATTACTTTTTGAAGAGTTATGAAATGATGAAAGATAACAGGCTTTTTCAAATCGGTTATGGTCAAAAAAGCTCCTGAAATCGTTATATTTCGAATCAGTCCGTTCTTCAAGGCTACAACAGAATCTGTCCATGACCCTTCGTTCATTTCAAAAAATTGCTCTCTGAATCCAAAACTATCGGTCATGTAGGACAGACGCTGACCGATTTAGTTAAAACCTTTTTCTTCACGCAGAAGTTTACTGTAAAAACAGATAACCGCAGGATGACTTCATGTGATACCGGCGGCTTCAGTAGGAAAAAGCAGTGACTCCCCTTCATTGCAGTAGCTCTCTCCCTATTCTCAGTACGGCTAATGCTTCAGCTATTTCCAAGCCTTTGGTTTCGATGATGTCGAGAAGATCTTCGGGGGTTCGATCATCGATATCTGCTTTTTTGTTCGGATTAACGGCTTTGAGGTCGTAGACGGCGTCTTCGATCTCTTTGGCTTTGGCTGCATGGGTTCTTGATTCGCGGGTGAGATCGGCTATCATTGTTTCAGCCTCTTCGATGACCTCGCTCTTCCGGGGTGCGGTTTTCTTCAGCTCTTTGAGGCGTTCGGTGATCTGTGCTGCTTTCTGGCTGGTGGCGGTGGATTTTTCCTTGAATGGGCGGGCTTCTTCTGCGGCTTTGTGTTTGCGCTCGTCCATGTTGATAGTCCAGGAGAGTTCGCTGTCGGCACGTTCGGGAAGGAGGCGGAAGAACTCTTCGAAGGTTTTGATGGTCAGGGGTGTTTTTTTGCCGACTTTGATGCTACTCAGGTCGTAATACCAGATTTTTCTTGTGGCCTGACCTTTGGTGAAAAAAAGAAGGTTAGTTTTGACGCCTGCTCCGGCTGCTGTGAAAACTCCGCCGGGAAGGCTGACGATGCACCAGAGGTCGCAATCGTCGAGCAATTTGCGTTTGGTTCTGACAAAGGCGTCTTCGTTTGCGCGGAAGAGCAGCCCTTCGTCAAGCACGATGCCGCAGCGTCCGCCATTTCGGAGGGTTCGGATGACATGCTGGAGAAAAAGCACCTGTGTTGCTCCGGTCTTGTAGTCGAAGCTGGTTTGAGCATCCTTGCCTTCCTTGCCGCCAAAAGGGGGATTGGTGAGGATAACGTCGAAGGTTTGCGGTGCGTTTTCAAAGAGGCCGCCGTAGGTTTCCTGGCCGGTGAGGGTGTTGCCATGCCAGAGGTTTGGTTTGTCGATACCGTGCAGCACCAGATTGGCAAGGGCAATGGGATAGATGAGATTCTCTTTTTCCCTGCCCCAGAAGGAGCGCTGTTTGAGCGATTCGAGCTGTTCGGCGGTGGCATCGTTACGAAGCCCTTCGTTAATGTGTTCGAAGCTTTGAGCAAGAAAGCCGCCGGTTCCACAACTGGGATCGTAGATGGTTTCATCAATGCCGGGATCGATCACCTGCACCATTGCTTTGATAACCTGACGCGGCGTGAAGAACTGGCCTCCATCGTTGCCTTTTTCACCCATTTTCAGCAGCAGTCCTTCGTAGACCTGCGAGAGGGTGAAGACGTGTGTTTTGTCGATGGCTTCGGTTGCGAGCTGGTGCACCTTGTCGAGCACATCGAGAAAGTTCTTTTCGGTATCAATACGAACCCGGTCAACACCGGTCATGATTTCGCTGATGACCTTCTGACGGGCTGAGGCATCGGGACGGTTCTTGAGTTCCTTGAGATTGGGGAGCAGTTCACCATTGATGAAGCTGAAAAAGGCGTTCTGCGGCGACTCCTGCAATTCATGGCGTTTGTTGGTCTCACCTTCTGACAAAGTGTCCGGTGGTGCACCCCAGTCGCGCCAGCGGTAGGGATAGTGCAACGAGGGGCGAAAGGCAACCCCTATTGTTTCGGCATTCTGCTCTTCCTGCAGCTCCTTTTCATCGAGAATGCGCAAAAAGAGAAGCCAGGTCAACTCCGGCACATATTGCATTGCTCCGGCACAGTTGCCCCGGCGCATGATGTCGCAAATGCTCTTTACCGCCTGATCTACCGATTGCTGGGTAGCGTGCTTTTTACCGTTGCCATTACTCTGGGTTGTTCCATCACTGTTTTTCTTTCGACCACGTGCCATATATCAAAGTTCTCCGTTAAATGCCCGACGCAGCAACGCTGCCGGCAGTGTGTTTATTGCTTTCAGTTCCGCTTCCGCCGCTATACGGGCCTGCTCTATTGCTGCAAGTTGCTCTCTAAGAATTGCTGCAATGCGCTGTTGCTCTGGTAATGTTGGGAGAGGAATTTCGAACTGATAAAGTATTGATTTAGAAACTTCTGCGAACGTCGCTCCACTGCCAAGAGCCTGAATATCCGGAACTGCTCTCTTGATTGCCCAGTAGAGAAAAACCGAATCAACACCCATACCCGGCACAAAACTTTTACACCCCTGATTCGTACACAAAGAAACACCTGCAATAGCAAGATGTCCAATTGGTGCACGACTCGACATAATTACAGTACCAACAGGAAGCATTTGAGTGCCACAATTCTGAAGACCAGACAATGTTATCTGTCTTGATGTAGCTAAAATTGTTATATCAGTGAATTTCCCCAAATCGGTCGGAGTCACCCAAGCAATGTCGCCATTCCAATATGCTGAATTGCCGGTATCTGGAGTCGAGCCACCTATTACCTCACATACCTCACCAAGCTTGGCCCATCTCCAGCCTTCAGGAAGAGGTTGACCGGGATCGGGAAATATCTGGCGAAGGAATGCCGCAGGAAGGGCTTTGATTGCTCTCAGGCGCTCTTGTGCTGCCATTCGGGCTTTCTCCACTGCTCCCATCTGCTCTTTGAGGATTGCTGCAATGCGCTGTTGCTCGGATAGTGGAGGGAGAGGGATTTCAAGCTCTGCAAGATACCCCTCAGGTACCCGTTGTTGCCCAATTGCACCAGTAAAGTGCTTTATAGCATCAGCCAGAACGATGGGTTGCCGTACAAAAAACCAGATAAACTCTGAA
>CAIYWF010000052.1 GCA_903929845.1 uncultured Chlorobiaceae bacterium
GGTCTTCTACAACTTCATTTTGAAATGTTTTTTGTTGATCGACCTGAAACTTGGCAAACTTACCCATCAGGATGTTGGGCAGATGGATGGCTATGTTCGCTTGTTTGAAGATCAGTTTAAAGTGCAAGGCGACAATCCAACAATCGGCCTGATTCTTTGCTCCGACAAGAGTGAGGCGGTCGCCAAATATTCGGTTTTGCACGAAAGCAAACAGATATTTGCATCGAAATATCTCAAATTCCTCCCGACGGAAGAGGAGCTCAAGCTCGAAATTGAAAAAGAACGCAGGCTGATTGAAGCGAATCTGGCTGACCGAAAACGACTATCATCATTCGATGAAAACATCCCCAGTGATGCAGAATAAGAGCAGCATAACCGTGAAGCAATTACCTCATGAAATTCAAGTTCAAAGTCCAGCCCTATCAAACCAACGCGGTTGACTCCGTTGTTGACTGTTTTGCAGGGCAGGTCAATACCTCGCAAACGACCTATACCATTGATCCTGGCAAGGCACCCATTCCACTGGAATTCACCGGGTTTAAAAATGCTGATCTGCTTTTGACCGAGTCACAACTGAAAGAGAATATTCACGAAGTTCAGCAGCGCCAAAACCTTCCTTTATCTGAGGCATTGATTTCGAGCGCAAAGTGCAGGGTAAACCTCGATATCGAAATGGAAACCGGTACGGGTAAAACCTACTGTTACATCAAGACCATCTTTGAGCTGAACAAGCTGTATGGATGGAGCAAGTTTATTATTGTAGTGCCGAGTATTGCCATTCGTGAAGGCGTCTATAAATCACTGGAGATTACGGCTGACCACTTTACCGAAAGCTTTGGCAAGAAAGTTCGATTCTTCATCTACAACTCAAAGCAGTTACACCAGATTGAAAGCTTTTCGTCTGACGCGAGCATCAACGTCATGATCATCAACATTCAGGCGTTCAATGCAACCGGCAAGGATAACCGGCGCATCTATGATGAACTGGACGATTTCCAGTCTCGCCGGCCAATTGATGTTATCAGCAGTAACCGGCCAATTCTCATTCTTGATGAACCCCAGAAAATGGGAGGTGCCAAAACGCTGGATGCCGTGGCCAAGTTCAAGCCGCTGATGATTTTGCGTTATTCGGCTACCCATCGTACTGAACAAAACAGGGTTCACCGGCTTGATGCACTGGATGCCTATAACCAGAAGCTGGTCAAAAAGATAACGGTTCGTGGCATAACGGTAAAGGGTCTTGCGGGTACGAATGCCTATCTCTATCTGGAGTCTATCGAAATATCGAGAAGTGCCCCTTTGGCACGAGTCGAAATGGAGGTCAGACAAGGGAACGGGATCAAGCGGGTCGTGAAACGATTTGAAAAGGGGCGTGACCTGTTTGTGGAATCTGGTGAGCTGGATCAGTATCGAGGCTTTGTCATTTCAGAAATCAATGCCCGTACAGATACTGTTGAATTCAGTAATGGCCATCGCCTGACCGCTGGTGAAGCTACCGGGGATGTCAACGAATCGACCATCCGCCGCATTCAGATCAGGGAGACTATCAAGGCCCATCTTGATAAAGAGAAGCTGCTTTTTGCACAGGGTATCAAGGTGCTTTCGCTCTTTTTCATTGATGAGGTGGCGAAATACCGTGACTACAGCCAGGCCGACGAAAAGGGGGAATATGCACGCATTTTCGAGCAGGAGTATGAGCTGCTCAGGGCCGAGTATCTCGGCGAACTGGCTTTGGATAATGTGCCCTACCGAAAATATCTTGAAAGAGATGTGCCGGATAAGGTACATGAGGGATATTTCTCCATTGACAAAAACAAGCGCCAGGTTAATCCGGAGACCAAGCTTGTCAAAGATGAAGAGACCGGAACTAAAACAGCAATCTCTGATGATGTGGATGCGTATGACCTGATCCTGAAAAAAAAGGAACGGCTACTCTCATTTGAAGAGCCGGTCAGGTTCATCTTCTCGCATTCAGCGCTGCGTGAAGGGTGGGACAATCCGAATGTCTTTGTTATCTGCATGCTGAAGCACAGTGATAACACCATTTCCCGTCGTCAGGAGGTTGGTCGTGGATTACGGCTCTCCGTTAACCAGAATGGTGACAGAATGGACCATCCGGCAACCGTGCACGATATAAATGTGTTGACGGTGGTTGCCAGTGAAAGCTATAAAGAGTTTGTAACCAACTTGCAGAAGGAGATCAGCAATTCACTCTCTGCTCGTCCGAGAAAAGCCGATGAAGCCTATTTCACAGGGAAAACTATCCAGACCGAAACCGGACCTTTGGAAATCGATCCGACCATGGCCCGGAAAATTTACAGGTACCTGCTCAAAAACGATTACACCGACGATGCTGACAGAATAACCCCCGCATATCATACAGCAAAGGCTGATGGGACTTTGGTAACGTTACCTCCTGAGTTGGCACCTCATGCAGATCAGATTTACATGCTTATCGACAGTGTCTTCAGTGAATCCCAATTGCCCCAGGTGGGAGATGACCGGAGGCCAAAGATCAACCCGTTAAACGACAACTTTAGCAAGAAAGAGTTCAGGGAGCTCTGGAACCGGATCAACCATAAGGCAATCTACCGGGTTGAGTTTGACTCGGCGGAACTGGTTCGCCACTGTATTCGTACACTGGACAAGGAGCTACGGGTCAGTCCGCTTCAGTACACCATCCACGCCGGCACTCAAAAAGAGCAGATTACCGATGAGCAACTCAAGAGTGGCGAGAGTTTTAAGCTTGAGGAGACTTCGATTGAGCGCAATAAAGTTACAATTCACTCGATGGTCAAGTATGATCTTTTGGGCAAGCTTGCTGGCAATACAGAGTTGACCCGCAAGAGCATTGCCGAAATTCTCGGGGGTATACACCCTGCTGTTTTCAAGCAGTTCCGGGAAAATCCGGAACATTTCATAGCTGAAGCTACCCGCCTGATCAAAGAGCAAAAAGCCACGATTATCATTGAGCGGTTGAGTTACGATGAAATTGCCGACCGGCACGATATTGAAATCTTTACCACTGGCCAGAGCAAGCAAGACTTCTCAAAGGCAAGTGAAAAGCTGAGGAACCACATCTACGATTATGTGGTCACGGACTCGAAAATTGAAAAAGCTTTTGTGCATGAGCTTGATACCAGCACTGAGGTTATTGTTTATGCCAAACTGCCTCGCGGGTTTCTCATCCCTACACCGGTAGGCGACTACAATCCGGACTGGGCAATTTCTTTCAAAGAGGGCGCTGTCAAGCATATCTACTTTGTAGCTGAGACCAAGGGCTCAATGTCGAGTATGGAGCTGCGAGCCATTGAGGCCACAAAAATCGAGTGTGCGCGGAAATTCTTTGAAGAGATCAATGAGCGGGTTGAACGGGATAAGGTAAGGTATGATGTTGTGACTGATTTTGGGAAGCTGATGGCGATTGTGGGGGGAGGGTGATGAGTATGAAGCTTTACATTATAGGGAATGGATTTGATCTGTATCACAACATGCAGACAAGCTTTACTGATTTCCGAGAGTTCACAGAAAGAAATGCACGTGATACCTTCAATGCAATCGACACATATGTACCAATTGATGCAAACTGGGCTGACCTTGAATCGGCTCTTGCTGATTTGGATGTGGATTGGGTCATTGAAGATTTAAGTGATTTTATGCCCTCTTACGGTGCTGATGATTGGAGTGATTCCGGCCACCATGATTTTCAGTTTGAAGTTGATCGAGTGGTTCAGCATCTGTCATCTGACCTGTTATCTTATTTTGAAGATTGGATTTCGCAGATTCCAATCCCCGATCCGAATACAGTAAGACGACTTACGACAATAAATCCACAAGCAAAGTTCCTTACATTTAATTACACGCCGACTCTTGCCTATTTGTATGGCGTACCTGCTGACCGCACCCTGTACATTCACGGTTCAGCGGCTGATCCTGAGCAAAATATCATACTGGGACATGCCTGGAACCCTCAGGATCGAAAGTCATTGAATGATCGGCCAGATATTGCAGAAATTGACACCCGGTTAATGGAAGCAAATGGAATTATTGATCGATTTTTCTCTGCTACATTCAAACCTTCGAAACAATTGATCAATAAGCACCGTTCATTTTTCGATAGGCTTGATGGTGTTTCAGAGGTGGTTGTGCTGGGGCACTCGCTATCCGATGTAGACGCCGAGTATTTTAAGGAGTTGCTTGCTGTGCCTTCCATTGCATTAGCGACATGGACAATTGCCTGTCGCCCAGAGGACAATCTCGAAAACAAAGTACAACGAGTCGTTAAACTTGGTATATCTTCATCTAAAGTCAAGCTAACAGATTGGAGTTCCTTGTAAAGGCCAAAATGGGATGTTTGATATACCCTTTCAGAAGCAGCTCATAATTGCCGCTTGTGAAGACTGTGTTTTAGATTGCATCTAAGATCTGCTCTTCAAAAAACGACGGAGTTCATCCTCTTTGCCAATGATTCGGGAAAATTGAAACTCACGAGATCCAAGAACCTTATAATCCTGTATCATGTTTCTGTCAAAAAGGTAAGTCGCAGCAGGGTTAAGTCTTCGTGCCTCCCAACCATAACGGTCTATAATAGTTTTGCTATCTGCAGGGAAATCTTGATCATTCATGATGTCGGCAGCGAGTTTGAGAGCATCTTTTTTTGGATTCCACGGCATCCAATGCTCATCGAATTCGGAAAATAGCGATGGTTTAACCATTACATTGCGAGAGTCATTCTTGAAGAATGACGAAAGCTCAAAAAGAGCGTCCGTAGTATCAGCGACTGTTAGGCCCGTTTCTTCAGCCAAAGACCCTATATTTTTAAGCGGATCAAGTGCTCGACCGTATTTTGTATTTTCAACAAAGTATCGAGCAACCACGTTTGCTGCAGTTGAGTATCCGGTCACTGTTCTTACAGATGATGCCACCACGTTTGGGGCTGGACCAAGCGGGGGCTTGCGGGTTATGTCATGTATATCATTTATTAGCTGCACTATATCATCATCCCCACTGATTTCTGGCGCATGCATACCCCAAAGGAGCGGAGGCAAAGCTGAAGTGGCAAGATTGTGTCTGACAGGAAGAAAACGACACTCGTTCCTCAGTTTCTTTACCAATCCTGCGTCCATTTCCTGGTTTACCCAAGGTTTTGTAACGGATGTTGGAGTAAGCAGAACAAGAAAATGTGTACAATTTCTCAAACCGTCATCAATTTTTTGACGCAGGCTATCTCCAGCTTTGATACACCACTCAGCCCACCATGTTTCAATTCCGTTATCTTGAAAACGATTGGCGATCCGTTTGGCTAACTCAGAGTCTTCGAACGCGTAGGATAAAAAAACCTGAGGTGATTTACCGGCTTTAGTACTTGGCATTATGTTTTCCTTCTTTTCAATTCCCAACCTTCTGCTTACCAGTTCAATGAGTTGTGGCGAGCCTTCCACATGTAAGTTTAGGTTATTGGGGTAATTTCCTCGAATCACAACTGTAGGAAATTCACCACTTACAGGATCACGCACTGAGCCAACCTTTTCTCTGATTTGCGCCTCAATGCTCATCAGCACGGTTTTCATGATGGTGTCAGCAATATTATCAGGACGCACGCGTTGTCCATTGAATTCGAAGTATATCATAAGAGTTTTCCTGTATAAAAAAATCGCAGAGTATTCCTATTTAAACTGTGCCGAACGTGCCTCCGTCTATAAGACCTCTTCTTCTTGGCAAAAATCCGCTTCTCTGTACCAACGTAGCAGTTCTTCTGGTAACGTAGATGAACTCAGATTCTCAAAAGCGACTTCAACAGTACAAATGCCTCGGACAAGAGATTCCGCGCGTTTTGCTTGAATGTTGGTTTTAAATCTGAAACCTTTTTGGCGTCAGCCAAATCAAGGGATTGTACTTGTTCAATTTGTCGTCTGGACATTTGCTTTGCCCACACGATATGCCCGCTACGAATCCAGTAGTGCGACTGGCAAGGAAAGCCCCAATTCCCGATGGATGGAGTCAACGAAACTGTTCCATTTCGATCAATCAATTGCCACTTAGAAGGTTTAAGTGGGGTTACGACCTCCAACCCACATCCACAGCAACACAAGTGCGATGCTGTGGAAAAACGCTTCGAAATATAGAGCACTCCTGGGTCAAGCTTTTCAGGAATGAATTCCACAAACTGATGATTTATGTGCGTCAGTTGCTGCATTCAGGTCTTTCAATAATCATTTCGCCAGTTGCGATGGAAAAGCCCTGATAGTATTCGCATGATGCATCTCGGTAAAAACCAAAAGTTTTTTTCCAGCGAATTACAGCCATCGCAGCATTAAGGGAATTAAGTTCAGCGATCTGGATATTCGTCGCATATTCGTTGCCGTCTGCAGAAGTGTCAGAGAAACTGATATTCTTGACTGCTTGATTGAAATTATCTGATGTCACGGGACTCATGCGAACGATTCCAGTGAGCATCTCATCCTGCATCACAACTCCCAGACCAACATCAACAAAAGGTATAGAGTTTTTATACAACCAGTCGAAAATGACCTTTTTGGTTGGGTTGCTGTCCATGCAGACAAATACGAAGTCCATCCCTTCAAGCAAATTTAAATTTTCTTCGGTCAAATAAGCAGCATATGGCACGAGACCATGTCGTAAGCGATTATATTTTTGATGGAAATACTCAACTTTAGAAAACTTTTCTTCAAGCTGACTTCCGGAAGCAGCTCCAGGTGATCGAAACGCATTGTGTTGTGAAAATACATCGCCGTCAATCAGGTGGATTTCCTTAACTGGAGTCTTTGCTACCAAGTCGAGCACATATGCGCCAGTGCCCCCCAAGCCCACAATCGCAATCTGTTGACCGGCAACCTTGTCATTCAAGGAGCCAATTCCGGATCTACTCGATGCAGTATCAGCATAGCAGAAAACGCTTTTTTCATTTTCGTCCGGTACAATCAATGGAAATGTGCAAGGTGTGCATTCCTGAAGGAGTTGAGCTTCCCCATGGATTCGTCCAACATACGTTGTTACCTTATGATGGTAATCGCGATAATCTGCTTTGGCGGAAAACATATAATCCACATGAATGCCATCACCGAGATTTTGTGGGGGACTCGAATGCTCAAAAGGTGTGAGCTTTGCCCCGTTACTATAGCAGGGATGTTCTCCGATCCAATAGGCGGTATGCGTACTCGGTTTATTCGCCACATTATTTGTGGCTTCGAAATTGCATACCAATGTCCCTCGCAGGACATTGGCTGTAGAGTTCACGTAAGGGATATTTTTTACCAAAATATATCCTCCACGAATTTCGATCTCATAACCTTCGTTCTGCAAACGAAGGAGATCGGGACTAAGAGCGATTGGTTGACGTGACATCGAATTCCATTCCTTCTTTTATTTTGACTTTCTGACCTTCCACTAAGGTACCTGTCGGTTTTGAAGAACTACCGCGACTATATTGTACAGTGAACTGAACTCCGTCACCGCTTGGCGGATTATCAAAGGCCAGTCTAATTATTTCTTCAAAGCTGACCTCATCGTTTTTAGGAAGTACCTTGGCCCGACCATTTACATAGATCGTAACGGTCTTTTCTTCATGTTTTGAATGTTCTTGCATGCTGCTCACCTCGTTTAAGTGTTTTTTGTTGTAATTATGAATAATTGCTATTCTGCAATCGATTTCATATATAGTATAATGTATGGAAAGGTAAATTGCAAGATCGCAATCAATTTTATTTTTGGGATTAAACAATGACCGACATGTTTGATAGTGAGGCATTCTATGCTGCGCTCAATGCTACGAGGCTCAGTAGACAAAAGACATGGAAAGATGTAGCCGAAGAGTCTCGTGTCGCCGCATCAACCCTGTCCCGCATCGGTCAGGGAGCTAAGCCAGACGTAAATGGTCTTGCTGCGCTTTTGGCGTGGTCAAAGCTAAAGGCTGAGATGTTTATTTCTGGTGAACAGGAAGACAGTGAACCGATTGCTTGCATCACCGCTCTTTTAAGAGCAGATAAGAATCTTTCCGAGACGAATGCGAAATTGATCGAAGATATTGTGATAGCCACCTATAATCGTTTGCGGGAGGTTTAACGAATGGGGTTTAAGCGAGGCTTTAAGGCTGAGGCGAGCAGAATAGCCGTGCGAGTTCGCACAAGCTTGGGCCTACGCGCAATTGATCCGATTGATCCGGATTCAGTTTGTCATCATTATGATATTGAGCTTATTGCATTGAGTTCACTTCGTATAGATTGTAAGATACTTACGACATCGTGTTCATCGGATTTTTCAGCGGTCACTGTGCCCTGCGGCCTGAAAACTGCCATCGTTCATAATGATAGTCATAATGAGTACAGACAGCGAAGTAACATTTGTCACGAGCTGGCTCATTGCTTTCTTGGGCACGAATGTGTGCCACCACTGATGGGAGATGGTGATCTTTATCGGGATCGTGATGTTGAGGCTGAAGCAAATTTCCTTGCCGGTTGTTTGCTATTAACAAATGAGGCTGCCCTGCACATAATAGGCAAAGGGCTTTCTGATCATGCGCAGCAGCTCTATGGTGTCAGCAAAAAAATGCTTGATTATCGCTTACAGGTTAGCGGGGCATATACCATTCATAGTCGACGCTTCAAGTAGTCTCACTTTTCTAGGGGGATTACAACAGAATCAATCGCCACAAGAAATTCACTCTTAATTTCAAGAGCCTCAGTAACTGCATATTTCATTTTTTGGAGATTCACAGGTTTCACTGATATGCTTTCTTTTTGATATAGGGCATGTGTCAGGTGTTTAAATTTTCGCGTGGGTGAAGGTATCTTATAAAACGGTCCTTTGATGAGACGCCGAAAAGGGGGGCGAAACACCTCTCTTTTCGGGCTCTTTTTGTCTTATAAAGCCATATCGTATTTCTATATTTCATCAATCCGTAAAATCGGAGCTTTTTAAGATTAGCAAAAGAATTTATGGAAGGACGACTGATCGGTTATGCCAGGGTATCAACTTCAGGTCAGGAACTGAACCTGCAGCTTGATGCACTCAAACATGCTGGCTGCAAAAAGCAGCATATCTTTACCGACCAGATAAGCGGGTCGAAAGCTGAACGGCCGGGTCTTGCCGAATGCCTGAAAGAACTGAAAAAAGGCGATACCCTCATCATCTGGCGTCTTGACCGACTCGGCCGCTCACTCCGGAACCTGATCGATATTGTCGAACAGTTGCAGAAAAGGGGAGTGGGATTCCGCTCAATCAATGACGGATGCATCGATACCACAACAGCATCCGGGGAAATGATTTTCAATATCTTCGGTACTTTGGCACAATTTGAACGCCGCCTGATTCAGGAACGTACCCAGGCAGGCCTGACGGCTGCAAGGGCGAGAGGAAGAAAAGGTGGGAGACCAAAAATCTCAAAGGGTGATCCGAGAGTGCAGATGGCCAAAAAGATGAGCAAGAATATGAACATCAGCATCGGCGAGATCTGTGAAACGCTCAAGATTTCACGGGCTTCCTATTACCGGTATTTGGGATTGTAGGGTAGAATGAACGTTGGTCAAAATTGCATTTCCTGAAGCTACCTCAGTTCGTACCAGACACCACGCCCACTGCCGTGCTGGATAAGGTGACCGCATTCAACCAGGTTTCGGAAGTGTCCCTTCAAGGTGTTGCGGCTGCCGCCAGTCAACTTGATAGCATCTCCTATGGTTATGCCGCCCATGTTCACGGGCAAACTCGACGATCTGCAGTGAGAGTTGTGATCGGAAAACAAGAATAAGCCAGAAACGGAAAATAAGAATTTCAAAGTTTAAAACCCAATACAACGGGATAGACCACCTATAGCAACCCCTGCCGCTGGGCCTCTAACCATACGAAAGGGGAACGTTTCCTTAAAAACTCGGCGGTGTATTCACCTTCACAATATTCTTGATAATGCCGAGCTCGTATCTCCCGACATCCAGCATCATCCAAATTCAGTCGTTCTATCGTAGCCTGAACGGTTCTCTGCTGATCAGGCGTTAATATTGGATTGGGATAAATTCGTCCAGTAATAGATTCCAGACGGAACCAGCCATTTCCTATCTCGAAAGGATCAAGTACATCATCGTATTCTCGTTTGCGACTATTCATGCGAGAACACGCAAGGCGGTAATTACTCCACTCGTAAGCCAAACCAGCCCGTTTTGATTTAGCAATGAAATGATCGACTGAACCACCTCCTGTGACCCGCTCGAAAAAAACAGCTAAATAAGCACAGCAACCGTTATAATTTGTATGCAAATCATCAAGGCAGAAGCGCCAATAAGGCTCAACATCAGTTTTTGGCGGTAGCGGTTTATCAAGAGGAATGTTCTTTTCTATGAGCCAAGCAAGTCCCTTTTGCCGGACATTCGAATTGAACGAATCTGGCTCGGTTTGTGCATCAACATGAATCATAACGACCATCCTTTCTTTTCAGCCACAAACCGCCAGCGCATCCAGAATGGATCAGTATCAGAGAGAACTGCCCGCAAACGCTGCTCCAGTGAGAGAGCGTCGTCTTTACTGAACTGTTCGTTACTTAACGCCAAAGCGGCTTCTTCCAGAACTGTTTCAGCTTCAATCGAATAGCCGGATTTAAGGTTAAACGCCTCACTGGTGAGCCAACTGCGGACATCACCTTGCCGGACAAACTGTCTGTGTGTGAGTTCAACGTTGTTACCGACCAGATCAAGGTCAAACCAAGCATCTTGATTTTCGTCAAACAGGGGTTCCACAGAAGCCATGATCAAAGGGGAATGAGTTACGGCTATCAGTTGAACATCGGATATCATCAGTGTATGACGGGGATGCTCGGGATCGGTATCGTCTATCCATAGGATGTCAGGGGACTTGGTCAATTGCTTTATCACCTTCATCAAGGAAGGAATCACCGTCCGCTGCCATTTGGGATGCAGGTGCGACTCGACTTCATCAATCAGGAAAACTGTATTCGTCTCAGGTTCCTCGCCCAATAACTCTTTGGCCTTTACATGCTCTTCCCAGCACCAGACAAGAAAATAGGCAAGCGAAATAATTCGACGCATACCTGATGAGGCATGGACGACTGCCACTTCTTGGTCA
>CAIYWF010000053.1 GCA_903929845.1 uncultured Chlorobiaceae bacterium
GACTGCATTGAGACAACCCACGTGCGAACAGCCATGGGCAACTACCGTTGGTCTACCGAATCAGTAGCCAGAGACAGCTTGTTCCTGGAATATCTGGGAGTGCCCAGCAAATAGTGTACGCTTTATCCTACTTTCAGGTTATTATGTTGAATGGCATATGCGCCAAGCTCTTGCTCCTTTGCTCTTCGACGATGAAGAACTTTCTCAGAACAGGAAAGAGCGCGATGCTGTCAAGCCCGCAGTCTCATCCAAATCGGCAAAAAAGAAAAAAAGTACAAAAACCAACAAAGAGGGATTACCAGTTCACAGTTTCCGCTCGCTTGTCATGGAGTTGGGCACTCGCACTCGGAATCGGTGCAGAATGAAATCCGCATCAGATAGTCCTGTGATTTTTCAAGACACTGAACCAACAACACTTCAGGCCCGTGCTATGGAATTAATTCGTTTGTACCCAGTAGATGGAAGTTGATTTTCCGTTCTTTTGATTGTGCTATAATGGGTTATCGTTTTTTTATACGGGGAACTTCGGTCTAACCAGCAACCCTCTCTTCTTTACCAGCGTCCATCAAGAGATAACAAGTTATAAAAATGAGAGACCTGTCCCTTGCCCGCTGTTTGTCAAGCTCAGCGCTATACATCCGGCAAAACAGAATTTGTTTTTTAAATCAACATCTGGCGCCAGAAGATCAGGCAATTGATACCTGATAGGATTTGATATTCATCTCGCCCTTTCCATCCCATATTTCAGTTCCAAACTCAACATCGGCCACATAAAGATTTGGACTGACCATCTCTTTTTTAACAAGCTGCTGGATGAAATCGCCTAAATTCAACACGCCTGTCTTCATGGAGTGCTTCAGCTTGAAACTGTAGCGTCATATCCTGAATTCAAGCCCCAGGTAGCATGTGTGTTACTGAAGGCTAAGACCTCTCCGCACAAGACATTCTGCTCCCATGAGGAACACACAACTGCAGAGGCAATGCCCAAGCTTCCGAGGCTGGTGTGACAGGCAAACATTTCGATGGTTCTTGCTTGACTACCACTCACCAATTCACCCTCTCCCGCCATTCGGACTAAACATCTGCCGGTAATCAGGAGTAACCCCGATCAGCTCTGCAATATCCGAAGCCGCAAAAAGCCTTTCGGCTGCGGAGAAAAGTGAACGAGCGGAAAAAAGGTCTGCTTCCCGGTACACTGCACCGGAACCGACCAGCAACGGGATCAGCTCAAAGAGCCTGCGCCCGACAACAACGACCTCACCACTCCGGGCAAGATCAGCCACAACAGCAGCCACAACAGCAGCAACATCAGCCGCAGAACCCCGAAGCACCTCATCATGCCACAGGCCTAAAGAGAGATCTTCCGAACGATAGGATGTATAATAATACTCACCCTTGCGGGCCGGAATCACTGCCATAACCGTGCCTTCGGCTGCTCGTAATGAAGCTGCCATGGCTGGCATGGTGTGCACCGGAAGCAACGGTATACCGAGCCCATAAGCAATCCCTTTGGCAACCGACATCCCGATGCGCAGAGCGGTAAAGGAGCCGGGGCCTGAGGAGATGGCAATGCACTCCAGCTCCCGTCGGTGGAGACGACTCTCCGTCATCACCTGCTCGACAAGCGGGACAAGCGACTCTGCCGCCCTCTTCCAGTCGGCACTTACGGCCTCGTTAACGATTCCTGCTTTCACTACTGCCACACTCAGCGCTTCATGGGTGCACTCAATCGCCAGAATATTCATCGAACAAAGCGTTTAATAATAATGCGACGGCTCTCATCGCCAGCATACTCAAGAGAGACCGTCAGCGTATAGAAAGATGCGTA
>CAIYWF010000054.1 GCA_903929845.1 uncultured Chlorobiaceae bacterium
CACCACGAACATTCTGATAGCCGCAGGGCTCATCGTCATGATGTATCCCCCGCTGGCAAAGGTAAAGTATGAGGAGCTGGGTGATGTGTTTCGCAACACGAAAGTATTGGCCCTGTCACTGGTGCAGAACTGGGTGATCGGACCGATTCTGATGTTTGTTCTTGCCGTGCTTCTTTTGTCCGATATGCCGCACTACATGGCTGGTCTCATCATGATTGGCCTTGCCCGCTGCATTGCCATGGTCATTGTCTGGAACGAGCTTGCCAAAGGTGATACGGAGTATGCCGCTGGGCTTGTCGCCTTCAACTCGGTGTTTCAGGTCCTCTTTTTCCCTCTTTATGCGTGGATCTTTCTGACGGTACTGCCAAAATGGCTGGGTCTTGCCTCATTCGCTGTTGATATCTCCATCGCCGACATTGCCACTTCTGTCTTTATCTATCTTGGTATTCCCTTTATTGCAGGCTTCCTGACCCGTTTTTTCATGCTTCGTCTAAAAGGCAAGGAGTGGTATGAGAAAGAGTTCATCCCGCGCATCAGCCCGCTCACGCTAGTGGCGCTGCTTTTCACCATTGTCGTCATGTTTTCTCTCAAGGGAGGCTATATCGTAAAAATACCTCTTGATGTTTTGCGTATCGCAATACCTCTGCTGCTTTACTTTGTGATCATGTTTTTTCTTTCGTTCTACATGGGACGCAAGGTTGGCGCAGACTATTCCAAAACAGCAACGCTCTCTTTCACCGCAGCGAGCAACAACTTTGAACTTGCCATTGCTGTAGCCATTGCTGTTTTCGGCATCAACTCTGGAGAAGCTTTTGCCGCAGTGATAGGGCCACTGGTTGAGGTTCCCGCTCTGATAGCACTGGTCAATGTGGCGCTCTGGTTCAAGGACAACTCTTTTGGGGAAAAAATCGAAGCCTGATATCAACCCATTAATCCAATTGATTATGCAAAAAAAACAAAATGTACTTTTTCTCTGTACGGGCAACTCCTGTCGGAGCCAGATAGCTGAAGGATTGCTTCGTCATCTTGCTGGTGAGGGCTTCGAGGCATTGAGTGCAGGAATGGAACCGGGCAATGAAGTTCATCCATTAGCGATACAAGTTATGGCTGAAATTGGTATCGACATCAGCTCTCAACAACCGAAAGCTATAGAAGTCTATCTCGGAAAATCATGGATTCATTACCTGATTGTTGTCTGCAACAAGGCACAGGCAACCTGTCCAAGGGTCTGGCCTGGGCTTCCAAGTGAGAACCGTTATTATTGGCCAGTCCATGATCCGGCGGCGATATCCGGAACAACGGAAGAACAACTTGCTGTTTTTCGTGAGGTACGCGATGAACTTCGGGATAGTATAACCTCATGGCTTGACAACGTGTCATCGTCTAATTCAGTTAACAGTTAATCAACGTTTTACATGAAAAAAATCCAAGTATTTGATCCTGCCCTTTGTTGCAGTACAGGGGTATGTGGTGTCGATGCAGATCAGGCATTGATCAGTTTCGCAGCAGATGTAGAGTGGGCAAAACAACAGGGGGCTCAGATTGAACGATTCAATCTGGCACAGCAGCCAATGGCCTTTGCAGAAAATCAGATGGTTAAAGCATACCTTGAGCTTGCAGGCCAGGATGGACTTCCGCTTCTTCTCCTTGATGGCGACATCGTGTTGGCAGGACAATACCCAAGCCGGGCTGAGTTGGCACACTGGCTCGACGTCACGCTGCCTGACGCTACAGCTAAACCTGCAAAGAGTTGTTGTTCAGGCAGTACATGCTGCTGACCACAATCATACCATCACCCAATACTATGTTATTTCTTGAACAACCTCCTCGCTTCCTTTTCTTCACCGGAAAAGGGGGCGTCGGGAAGACGTCCATAGCATGCGCAACGGCCATTCACCTTGCTGATGCGGGACGGCGGGTGTTACTCGTCAGCACCGATCCGGCTTCCAACGTTGGTCAGGTTTTTGGTATCATTATAGGCAATCAGATTACCGCTCTTACTGCAGTGGAAGGCCTTTTTGCCCTGGAAATTGATCCCCAGGCTGCCGCTCAGCTCTACCGCGAACGCATCGTGGGGCCGGTAAGGGGTTTACTCCCTGAAACCGTGGTCAACAGCATTGAGGAACAACTTTCCGGAGCCTGTACAACGGAAATCGCCGCTTTTGACGAGTTCACTTCGCTCCTGACAGACACCGCGTTGTATTCCGACTACGACCATATCATCTTCGATACTGCGCCAACCGGTCATACCATCAGGCTGCTAAAGCTTCCCGGTGCCTGGAGCAGTTTTATTGAAAAGGGAAAAGGAGATGCATCGTGCCTTGGACCGTTGGCCGGACTTGCAAAACAACGTGCACAGTATAAGGCTGCTGTTGATGCCCTGGCCGATCCTTCGCGCACTCGCCTTATTTTGGTCTCCCGAGCCCAAAATGCTACGTTACAGGAGGTCGCACGCACGTATCAAGAACTCGCAGCCATCGGGATATCACAACACTTTCTTGTCATAAACGGGCTCTTCCCCCAAAGCGAAACCCAGGAGGACGCTCTTGCCAAGGCGATCTTTTCCCGTGAGCAAGCAGCTCTCCGGGCAATGCCTGCCATTCTTAAAACATTGCCCTGCGATCATCTACAGCTCAAGCCTTTCAATCTTGTCGGCCTTGAAGCCTTGCGCCAATTGCTCACGGCAAACGTTCAGCAGCTCATCATCGAACGGGATACGTCTGCCACGATCAATGCGCCAAAACTCTCAGCACTGGTTGACGAAATTGCTGCCGATAGTCACGGGCTCATCATGTTTATGGGTAAAGGCGGGGTTGGTAAAACCACCCTGGCGGCGGCCGTTGCCGTTGAACTGGCACATCAAGGCCTCCCGACACACCTGACGACGACCGACCCGGCGGCCCATCTCACCAAAACGCTGACTGGGACGGTTGAAAACCTTATGGTGAGCCGGATTGACCCTGAAGTTGAAACCGAACGATACCGGGAGCAGGTGCTGGATACCAAAGGTGCTCTGCTTGATG
>CAIYWF010000055.1 GCA_903929845.1 uncultured Chlorobiaceae bacterium
ATATCATCGATATAGCCGAATTTTGCCGCCTCATAAGGGTTGGAGAATTTTTCACGATACTCCGCTGCATTTTCAGCAACAAACTTGGCACGCTCTTCCAGGTCTTCGATGGCATTCAGATCCCTGTTGAAGAGTACCTCAATGGCGCCTATCGGGCCCATGACAGCAATTTCAGCCGTCGGCCATGCATAATTGACATCACCGCGAAGCTGCTTGGAGCTCATGACGATGTAAGCTCCACCATAAGCTTTGCGCAGGATGATGGTGATTTTCGGCACCGTGGCCTCAGCATAAGCGAAAATCAGTTTTGCACCGTTGGTGATAATGCCGTCAAACTCCTGCGCACTGCCGGGAAGGAAGCCCGGAACATCGACAAGAGTGACAAGGGGAATATTGAAAGCATCACAGAATCTGACAAACCTTGCCGCCTTGCACGATGCGTTGATATCCAGACACCCGGCAAGGTAGTTGGGCTGGTTGGCGACGATACCGGTTGAGATGCCGTTAAAAGTGACAAAGCCGACAACAATGTTTCTTGCATATTGACGCTGTACTTCGAGGAACTCTCCATTATCGGCAATCGAATAGATAATATCCTTGACGTCGTAGGGGATGGATGGTTTTTCAGGTATGATGGAGTTCAGTTTGTCGTCAAGGCGGTCGGCTGGATCATCACAAACGGCAAGAGGTGGTTCCTCAAGATTGTTCTGCGGGAGGTAGCTGAGCAGTTTTTTGATCAGCAGGATTCCTTCGGTTTCATCCGCGCCGACAAAATGGGTGACTCCTGATTTTGTTGCATGAACCGAAGCGCCTCCAAGATCCTCGTCGGTGATAGTCTCTCCGGTGACGGTCTTTACCACTTTCGGACCGGTGACAAACATGTGGCTGGTTTTTTCGACCATGACTACGAAATCAGTAAGCGCAGGGGAGTAGACCGCACCGCCTGCACATGGACCGAAAATGGCAGATATCTGGGGAATGACTCCCGATGCCATGACGTTTCTCTGAAAAATACTCGCATAGCCGGAAAGACTGCGAACGCCTTCCTGGATTCTTGCTCCACCGCTGTCGTTGATTCCGATGAAGGGCGCTCCGACTTTCATGGCCTGATCCATCACCTTGCAGATTTTCAGTGCGTTGGTTTCTGAAAGTGAACCGCCAAGAACGGTAAAATCTTGGGAGAAAAGATAGACAAGACGTCCATCAATGGTACCGTGACCGGTAATGACTCCATCGGAAAGAAAGTTTTGCTTGTCAAGGCCAAAATCAGTTGTCCGATGCGTGACAAACATGTCATACTCTTCAAAACTGCCTTCATCAAGCAGCAAATTGATGCGTTCACGAGCCGTAAACTTGCCTTTTTTATGTTGTGAATCTATGCGCTTTTGTCCGCCTCCGAGACGAGCTTTGTCGCGTTCCGCAATCAAGCGTTTCATTGTGTCTATTACGATATTGATTAACTAACTTGCCGGGCGACAGTTTCTTGTCTGAACAGCCTTTTTTCATTGTGAGCCATTGTGCTGTCCCGGTTATGCAGGAATGCAGTATATGCAGCTTTTGCCTTATCTCTGCGGCTTTTTTCCCTGTTTTGCTTTTGGATCTGCTGAATATTGGAAAAAAAAAGGGAATAACCGCAGTTGTCGGTATTCTGTTCTGAATAATGTTATATTTAATTTAATTATAACGTCAAAAGAAAGTAATCTCCTGATGAATCCTGATCTTCAGCTTGCCGTTGAAATGGCCGAACAGGCTGGCCAGTTAACTCTTACCTATTTTTCCCGTAAATCCCTCCAAATCTTCACCAAACGAGATGCTACTCCGGTTACCGAAGCGGACAGGAAAGCTGAAGAGCTCGTTCGCAGTGCCATCACGTTACATAATCCAGAAGATGGAGTGCTTGGTGAAGAATTTGAAGAACGCCCCTCCATGAATGGCCGCCGGTGGATTATTGATCCCATTGATGGTACTAAGGCTTTTATTCATGGTGTTCCGCTTTATGGCGTTATGATTGCACTTGAGGTTGACGGGATTGTGCGCCTTGGAGTTGTCAATTTCCCGGCACTTTGTGATCTCTATTATGCAGAACTTGGATTTGGAGCTTTTCTCAACGGTTCGCCGATAACTGTCTCTTCCGTTGCAAACATTGCAGATGCAACAGTGCTTTATACTGAAAAGGAGTACCTGCTGGATTCAGCCTCAATTCATCCTGTGGATTCGCTGCGCCATGAAGCGTGCCTTGTCCGTGGCTGGGGTGACTGTTATGGCCACATGCTGGTTGCCTCAGGCCGAGCCGAAGTCTCAATTGATAAAATCATGAGTCCGTGGGATTGTGCCGCTCTCATACCTATAGTGACTGAAGCTGGAGGTTGTTGTTTCGACTACAAGGGAGTGACTACAATATCAGGTCAAGGACTGGTCAGTGCAAACAAGGCAATTGGCACAGCGCTGCTTGCATCAATTGACAATAAATAATTATCAATTGATCATTGCTTCCGCTATTGCTTTTGCGAAGCCTGGAGCATCGAATGATTCGGGGATGATGTCAACCTGAAGACCAAGTTTTTTCAGGGCGGCAGCGGTAGTTATTCCGATGGCGGCAACTTTTACTCCTTCAGGAATCGCGGTTGTTCCCATGGCTTCAAAAAAATTGACAGCCGTCGAAGGGCTGGTAAATGAGAGGCAGGAAAGTTCACCTCGCTCAAGCAGTGCTTTTACTTTTGTACTCTCTTCAAGCGATGGCGGCAGGTTTTCGTAAACGGTCAATTCAGTACATTTTCCACCCCGTTTGTTGATCACCTCAGGAATGGTTCCCAAAGAAAGGCTGCCCCTGAGAAAAAGAAAGCTACGACCACTTATGGTGTTGGCGTCGATCTCCTCCATGAGGGTGACGGCATCGGAAATTTTCGGTACAGGCTGGGTTGTTACGCCGTGTGCAGCAAGGTCGGAGGAGGTTGTTTTTCCGACAGCCCAAACCTTGAGCTTTTGAAGGTTTTTCAGCTCATCAGGGCTCTCTTTCCGCAGCCTCTCCATAAAAAAGCTGACACTGTTAGGGCTTGTAAAAAAAACACCATCAAAGAGGCTGAGGTCAGGTACCTTCCAGCCGGAAACCGGCCTGATCTCGATTGTCGGAAAGACAACCGAGATCAGGCCATACTCGTCCAGTTTCTTTACAAATGATGCTGCCTGATCTTTCGGGCGGGTAACAAGAACGGTTTTCATCAGCGGGTTTTGCGGATTTCCGACAGAATTTTTTCTGCACCCTGCTTCAGCAGTTCTTCAGCCAGCGCGATACCAGCTTCTTCAGCCTGTTCCGGTGAAGTTAGACCTGTTTTTGTGATTTCGTTATGTAATCCGACCTTGCCGTCAACCGATCCGACATAGGCAAGCAGTTTGAGTGTGCCATTTTTAAACGAGCCGTAGGCGCCGATAGGAATCTGACAGCCGCCCTGCAGATGGCGGAGCAGTGCGCGCTCAGCGCGGCAGCAATACTCTGTTGTGGAGTGGTTGAGAATTCTCACAATCTCTCTTGTCTGCTCGTCGTCAACACGGGTCTCAATGCCAAGCGCACCCTGTCCAACAGCAGGAAGCATAACCTCGTGCGGAAGGATTTCAGAGATACGGTCACTAAAATTCAGACGGAACACACCGGCATAAGCAAGCATCATGGCGTCGAATTCACCGTTGTCAAACTTCTGGAAACGGGTATTGAGATTACCTCTGATATCGCGGATATCAAGGTCAGGACGCAGGCTCAGTAACTGTGACATACGGCGAAGACTGCTCGTTGCCATTTTGGCATTCTGCGGCAGATCTTTCAGCTTGATCCCATTTTTTGAAATGATGACGTCCCTTGTATCCTCGCGCTCTGTAAAGGAGGTGATGATAAGCCCTTCAGGAGTAGCTGTAGGTACATCTTTCAAGCTGTGAACGGCAAGATCAATCTCTTTGGTAATCAGATGTTTTTCAATGTCCTTGGTGAAGAGCCCCATATCCCCAATTTTGGAGAGAGGAGAGTCAAGAAGGACGTCACCGGTCGTTTTAACCAGTTTCAGGGTGATATCCAGTTCAGGGAAATGCCTGGAGAGTTCCGCCTTAATGAATTCTGCCTGCCACAATGCGAGCGGGCTGGATCTGGTACCGATGATAAGCTGTTTTTTCAAAGCAATTACTGATTTTTATTTAGTGTGACTGATTTGGTTCTTCAAGATCGAAAA
>CAIYWF010000056.1 GCA_903929845.1 uncultured Chlorobiaceae bacterium
ATCGGGTTATCACCCCTGCCTGCAAATGAATCGACGTAATAGCGTTTCAGATCGTCGCCCTGTAGCGGTTCCGGCGACAAGCGGTCATAGATTTCAGCTATGGAGACCATGGCATACTTGTTGGCTGATTCTCAAGAAGTTCATATTCAGAACAAGTATAAGAAATCAAAGCCTTCTTTCAAGACTCAATCCCAGAAAAGGGGTGAAGAGCAAGAAACGACGCAGGTACTGACAATCACTTTCAGAGTTCTGATTGCCATGAATGTTAGAGCTTCAATAGCTACGATGCTTTCGATGCAATGACCTCTTTTGCCAATTTTGATAACACCAAATCTGTGTTATAAATATCAATCATCACCACTTCGTCTCCACTACATTCAATGGTAAATCCCTCTCCGTGCAAAACTTTTCAGGTATACCTGAAAAGTTTTTCCGATAAAACAGGATGCTTCCTGTTTCTGGATAAATTTTTTTTCTAATACCCTGATATTTAATAACATATCCATCTTTTGGCCCTCCTGCGATTTTCGATGGTCACCCTCTTTTCATGAAAGTATAAAAAAGCAATTTACCATCTTCACGAACACCCTGTCGTCATGCCGCAATCATCGCACACTTTGCAGGTGCCATTTTGCTTGACGCGCATGGAGCCGCAGTTTTCGCACTGCTCTCCGGTATAGCCCTGTACTTTTGCCTGATAGACCTGGCTTTGGCGTGTTGCTGTGTGCGCAGGCTCTACATGCACGGCCAGTGATGGCTCAACGACTGGAGCATGGCCATTCTCTCCATTGCTTTCCAGCAACTCGTCAACTGCCTTGACGTGCACAAAATCTTTGCGCCCAAGATAGTCGTAGCCGATTGAGCGGAAGACGTAGTCAAGAATGGAGGTTGAATTCTTGATGGCATTGTGACCCTGAACCGAGCCTGCGGGCTCAAACCGGGTAAAGGTAAAGCTGTCAACAAGCTCTTCAAGCGGCATGCCATATTGCAGCGCCTTGGAGGCAAGCACGGCGAAACAGTTCAGAAGCCCCTTGAACGATGCCCCCTCTTTGTACATGTCGATAAAAACCTCGCCAAGAGAACCATCCTCATACTCCCCCGTTCTGAGAAACACCTTGTGGCCACCAACATAGGCTTCCCGGATATAGCCTTTTCTCCGTTTGGGCAGCATCCGGCGCTCGGAACGATGATAGACCTTCTCGACAATCCGCTCCTGAACCTCTTTCGGCCCTTTGGTTTCATCAAGGTTCTCTTCTGTACCAAGCATGATAACCTCGTCGAGACCCTGATAGCTCGAAATATTGAGCGGCTGAGAAAGTTTCGATCCGTCACGATAGATGGCGACGGCCTTGACCATAAGCAGCCAGGCCGACTGGTACACCTCGCCAATGTCAGCGGTTGTGGCTGTGCCGGGCATATTGACTGTTTTGGAAATTGCGCCTGAAATAAAGGGCTGGACAGCCGACATCATAGACACATGGGCATTATGCCTGATGTAGCGGAGCCCTTTTCTGCCGCACTTGCTGGCACAGTCGA
>CAIYWF010000057.1 GCA_903929845.1 uncultured Chlorobiaceae bacterium
CAGAAAAATCGACAGCATCGACCGACCAAGTCAAGGGAAGACGTAAAAGGCTGTGGTAATGAGTAGTTAACTTCTGCATAAATTTAAATGCATCATGATACGCTTTTATTCCACCTTTCCACTATAATATTCCAAGAGCCAACTTCTGCATAAATTTAAATGCATCATGATACGCTTTTATTCCACCTTTCCACTATAATATTCCAAGAGCCATGACTATAAAATATTTCAGAATATTCATAACTTTTCTATCAAATAATTTCAACGAATATTATTGAATTGTGCACAATTTTCTCCACTTCCGTTTCACTTTATTGGAGTTATAGTCAAATATATAGATTGCTTCAAACTGACATGTATTATCAAGTGTAGCGAAAAAATCAGTTATTGGGCTCAGCCAAACGTCTTTCGGGAACATAGGATTGATATCGACGTAGGCTAACAAATTTAGCGAGTGTAATGTTTTGTAATACTTGTGCATTTTACATTGTATAGCTGACACTGCGGGATCATTAACCGACATGGATAAATTAGCATTAAAGCGTGGCCCAACAACTAGGTGTTGAGTACGATAGATGGTCACCGGCCTCAATAGGCCAATGTTTGCACCAACAATACCTTTTGCCTCACAAGGCAGATCAAGAAGCTCTTTAAGGATATTCGGAATAGTGAGTCTGAGCGTCTGCCTCGTATTAGACGGGCATAGTGACAAAAAGATATCGGCATTAGCATACTTTGAGTTGAAAATCTCTTTCTCAGACAAAGAAAGATCCCTAAGAAACTTATGACATATTTCATTAAAGCCAATCACCATATTGCGCATTGAGGCATAGCCTTGATCAAGAATCTCTACAAGTTCGAAGGAAGATTTCATTCCTTTTGAATCGGAAAAAATAATATCTGGCTCAGGTGGCTTACCATTTTTGACATCGTTACCATCTCCAAAAATTCCTTCTACTTTAGCAAATGCAATAAAAACGGAACGCTCCTTTTCTTCTTTATTGGACATATCCTGAGCACTCATAAAAGTTAGAATTTTAAATGACTATGGAAACAACAACCTTTTTTACCTCGTACTTGTTACGACGATATTTCTGCAAAAAAGACTTTTAACTTTGCACTTTATTCTCACACATCCCCCCCAACTGCCGCGTCAAATCTTTCCTCGCCATCCCGTACATGTGCACGTACAACAGGTTAAACATCAGCACCGCTGACCGCAGTCGTGGTGCACGGGCGGCACGCTTCACGGCGTTCTGCACCGTAAAGACGCGGCTGGTTAGTGCGGTATAACTCGGGATGAACTCTTGCAAGGGAATGCGCTGGGGTTTGTAGAGCATTTCCTGACCCCATGAAAACTTGAAGGCGTCGTGGTCATCCGGGGAGTGGAGCAGGCGCCCTTCTTGTGCAAGCCGGTTGAAGACGCCGGTGCCGGGAATGGGACGCAGGAGGTTGATGCCGGGTACATCGACGCCGGTCTCTTCGATAAAGTATTCGAGTTTGGCGGGGAGTTCAAGGGTGTCTTCATCGAGGCCGTAGATGAAGCTGCCGTAAACGCATAGTCCTGCCTGGCGGATCTGTTTGATGCACTCCACTTGGCGGGCTGCGGGGTTATGGAACTTTTTGTGGGCATGGTTGCTGCCGTCTGTGAGGCTTTCAATGCCGATCAGGAGGGCACCGCAACCTGAGCGGACGAAGGCGTCGAGCAGTCGGGGTTTTTCGCCAAGGGCGGTGGTAGCCTGGCCTACCCATTTGATCTTGAAGGGCTCCAGTTCTCGAAAAAGCTGTTCGGCGTACTGCTCATCGGCGTTGACGGTGTCGTCAAGAAAGAAGAAAATCCGTTTATCCTCTTTCAGGAAGGTTTCAACTTCCCTGAGAATTGCAGGAATACTCCGTTGACGCAATCGGTGACCATTCATGACGTGCACATTACAGAAATCGCAACTGTAGGGGCAGCCTCGGGTGGTCTGCACCACATTGGTGGTAAAGTAGCTCTGGATGTCGAGCGCACTCTTGTCGACAATGCGGTCAATCGAGAGGTCGGGAAAGGATGCTACCCGGTACTCCGGCTTGAGGGCGCCACTGCGCAGATCCTCCTGCACCTCGCACCAGATATCGTCGGCTTCACCGATCACCAGAGCATCGGCATGATCGCGGCACTGGTCGGGGAAGATGGTGACATAGGGACCACCGAGCACCACCTTGATGCCTCTGGAGCGAAGCGCACGGGCAAGTTCAAACGCTGGCTTGACGGCGCCGGTCTGGACGCTGATACCAGCCATGTCCCAGTGCTGGTCGAGAGGAAGCTTCTCAAAACGCAGGTCGCAGATCGTCTGGCTCACTCCCGCCACTTTCTGGGAGCTGAGAATCATCAGCGCCAGCGGAGGAATGGCGAACTGTGCCCGCCGGATAATATTGCTCAGGGCTGTGTCTTTCAGCGAGCTGAAGAGGCTTCGTCTGGCTGAGGCGCTATCGAGCGAAGCGGCTCCGTCAACACCGCTGTCGGCCTGGATAAAAATCAGCAGCACCTTTTTCTCCCCTGCCACCGCCATCAGTAGCCTCCCCCGTTCCGGGCCAGCTCCTGCAACTTTTTCAGCTCCAGCAGAGCATCAAGCGGGGTGAGCCGGTCGATATCAAGCGACTCAACGGCTTTGCGAAGCTGGTTGTCGGCCTC
>CAIYWF010000058.1 GCA_903929845.1 uncultured Chlorobiaceae bacterium
ATCAATCAAGAGAACATCATCCATAAAAAAGGACACAATCATTTCCAACCGAATTTATTGCCCACTTTAACGGTCAAAAGCATAACTTCCTGGCGGAAAAGTGCCGCAGCAAAAGCAAAATAGAGTGAGAGCATCGCTATTTTTAAAGCAATACCTGTACCTGCTTCCGAGAGTTCTGGAACTACACGAAAATGCGCCAACGCCAGTGCTATCCCCGCCACAAGCAGTAGAAAAAGCTTAAGCCAGTCATAACTGAGCGGAAAGACTTTCAGGGAATACCATGCCATAACAAGACACATGACTGCCGTACCGGCAACGATAGCATAAGCTGCGCCATCCATGCCGCTCAGAGGGATAAGCCACCAGCAGAAAAGTGCAGTCACCGCCGCACCAGCAAAGGTGACAACAGGCAGGTAGCGTGTATTGCCTGTTATAAGCAGTCCCGCAGAGAGATTCGTTGAGACCATGTCAAAGACATAACTCAAAAAAATCCAGGGCAGAATTGAAAGTCCAATCCAGTAACGCGGAGGAAGCAGGTAAAAGCTGCCTGCATAGTGATAGCGGACCAGATCAGGAACAAAAAAGGTGGCTGCAAGCGCCAAAAACATGGTAAAGATGGTTGAAATGCTGAGTACATGCTGAAAAAGCCTTTTTGCCTCGGGATCTTTGGCATGTTGCAGAAAAAACGGCTGCCATGCAAAACGGAATACCTGAATAAATAGCTGCAACACAACGCCAAAAGCCGCAATTCTTCCATAAATGCCAACAATGTCAGAGGCCTGATAGCCCTTTCCATAGATTCGTTGAATCTCTGAAGGTGGTATGCGGATTAAAATGTTCCGGTCTATAAGATGGATCAGCAGTCCGGCAATTCCTGTCGGCACGTAAGGCAAACCAATGCGAAGCATTTCACGCAACTGCAGGGTTGAAAAAAAAATCCTGAACTGACGAAAAACGGGAATAACCAGCAGAAGACTGACCAATGAACCAAAGGCCTCCGCAATAAAAACCCCCGGCAATCCTACATGAAGAGGAATAATAAGAATAATTGCACTGACAACAACAGCTATAACTCCGACCACTCTTGCAATGGCAAACTGTACAGCTTTTCGCTTAAGACGAAGTTCTGCAAATGGAATAACAAGAAGAGTATCAATCCATAAAATAAGGGCTGCATATCGGACAAAGATGAAGTCTCCAGGAGAAAGTCCTATGAGTTCGGCAATAAGCGGGGCAAAAAAAACAATGATGATCGCAAAAAGCGTTGCCGTCACAAAAAGGGTGATGAACGCCGTGGAAAAAAGCAGGGTTTCATCCCTGTCTCGATGTGCCGAATCCGAAACTACCTTGAGATAGGAGGTTTCAAGTCCATAAGAAAACAGAACATTTGCCAGTGCAATATTGACATAGATAATGGTTTGTACACCATTATCAAACGTTGAGAGTTTGTTGGCATAAAGGGGAACCAGAAGATAATTGAGACTACGGGCAAGAATAGTACTCGAACCGTAGATAACGGTATCTTTGAAAAGAAGCTTTAGCTTTGAGAACATGCAGAAGAAAGATCAGAAAAACTTAAACGGTATCATTGTTAATCGCCCCTGACCTCCCCTCACTTTGAGCGGCAGCCCGACGCTGCCGTATCGTCTCCTCATCAATCTGAAATCTGCCGTCCTTTTGAATAACTGGAATTCTTGAAATAACGTCATTGAGGTGACGCTGGGCTTCCTGCTGCTGCTGTTTGAGTTTTTCAAGTTCTTCCCGATTGAGGCCAACAGGATTATCTTTATCGATAAGCGAATCCTTGAAGGATTCTATGACCAGATTCTGCTCTTTTTTCATATAGCCCAAAAACTTGCTGAAAAGAAAAACCAGCAGAAAAAAAACAAGGAAGGAAAAGCCGAGAAGAGGTACCCAACTCATGAGAAACAGTTTATGATTAGCAAAGAAAATTATATTCCTTCAATTTAGCCGATATTACAGTATATAAAAATAGCAACCCACAATCTTTTCTTCATTGAAGCATCTATTCTGACGAGATATGAGCGCAACATCCCAATGCAGGAACATTACAAAAAATGGAAAAGAAATTCTTGCCCAGGAAGCTCAGGCCATTTCAATGATGGCAGAACGGCTTGACAAAGAATTTACGAAGGCAGTGAAACTTTTGGCATCATGCAAAGGGAAAATCATCATCTCCGGCATGGGGAAATCAGGTATTATTGGCCAGAAAATTGCTGCAACCATGGCATCAACCGGCTCAACAGCCCTGTTTCTTCATCCGGCAGATGCTGCCCATGGAGATCTTGGTATTGTCAGCCATGACGACGTTGTCGTGTGTCTGTCGAAAAGTGGCACGACTGAGGAGATGAATTTCATCATCCCTGCACTCCGGCAGATCGGTGCAAAGATTATAGCGATGACGGGCAATAAACGCTCTTTTCTTGCTCAAAACGCTGATATCATGCTTGATACCGATATTGAAAAAGAGGTTTGTCCCTACGATTTGGCACCCACAACTTCAACAACAGCAATGTTGGCAATGGGAGATGCCCTTGCAATTTGTTTGATGCAGCAAAAAAACTTCACGCAGAGGGATTTTGCACTGACTCATCCCAAAGGCTCCCTCGGACGACGGCTGACCATCAAGGTTACTGATATTATGGCAAAGGATGACGCTCTACCTCTCGTCACAGAAAGTGCTTCGGTTACCGATCTTATCCTTGAGATGACCTCGAAGCGATATGGGGTCAGTGCAATAGTCAATGGTGAAGGACGTCTTTGTGGCATATTTACCGATGGTGACCTTCGCCGCCTGGTTCAGAGTGGCAGGGAGTTTCTATGCCTCAGTGCAGGATCCGTCATGACAGCAAATCCAAAAACAGTCACAACCAGCACCATGGCAAAAGAATGCCTTGATATTCTTGAAACCTACCGTATTACCCAGTTATTGGTCTGCGACAATGAAGAGCATCCGGTCGGTATAGTGCATATTCACGACCTGATCACGCTGGGGCTCTGAGGAATTTTACGAATGTTATAGAGGACTACAGTATTTATTTTACCAAGTCCTCTATAAACAAAGATGTTATTATCTGCCGAGTGCTTTGATCATGGCTTCTCCTATATCAGCCGGGCTGTCAACAACCTTGATGCCAGCTTCTTCCATCGCTCTTATCTTGTCTTCGGCGGTTCCTTTTCCTCCGGATACAATTGCACCGGCATGGCCCATACGGCGACCTGGAGGCGCGGTACGTCCGGCAATAAATCCTATGACCGGCTTTTTGAAATATTTCTGGATGTAGGCGGCAGCTTCTTCCTCTGCGCTGCCACCAATTTCACCAATCATAACAAGTCCTTCAGTCTCATCATCTGCTGCAAAGAGCTTGACTGCGTCGATAAACTGGGTGCCAATGATTGGATCTCCACCGATACCAATGCAGGTTGACTGACCGAGACCAACCTGGGTAAGCTGGTGTACCGCTTCGTAGGTCAGGGTGCCACTGCGGGAAACAACGCCGATAGTGCCTTTTTTATGGATAAAACCAGG
>CAIYWF010000059.1 GCA_903929845.1 uncultured Chlorobiaceae bacterium
AGCTCAGGATGTTGATCAAAATCCGTCGCTTGCAGGAGAAAGAGCAGAGCATGAAGACAAAATTCAGAAAGGTTTATCAGATACACCGGCATATCTTCGCCGGAAAAACAACGGAAATTAAAAGAGGTTTATGAGCTATAAGACGCTTTCCGCAGAAGATGCGGTAGCAAGAATCAAGTCGGGAGACAGGGTTTTTTTGCATACAGCAGCAGCAACGCCGCAACGGTTGATTGAAGCCATGGTTGGTCGGGCTGACCAGTTAAAAAATGTTGAAATTGTCAGTCTTCATACTGAGGGAGATGCACCATACGCCAGACCCGAATATCGCGAAAGCTTCCGATTGAATGCATTGTTTGTAGGAAAAAATGTTCGCAAGTCGGTTCAGGGCGGTGATGGAGATGCTATTCCGGTTTTTCTCAGCGATGTTCCATCGCTTTTTTATAACGGGATTCTGCCGCTTGATGTTGCTCTTGTCCATGTCTCTCCTCCTGATCGCCACGGATATTGTTCTCTCGGAGTTTCTGTAGACGCTACTCTGGCGGCAGTGCATGCTGCGAAGGTGGTTATCGCCCAGGTGAATCCGAACATGCCCCGTACCCATGGGGAAGGGATGCTTCATATAAGCAAGATTCACGCAATGGTTGACGTGGATGATCCCCTGCCTGAAACTCCCCTTCACGTCTTGAGTGATATTGAGATCAGGATAGGCCGTCATATTGCCTCCATTGTCGAGGATGGCGCCACGCTTCAGTTGGGCATAGGTGCAATTCCTGACGCAACCCTTGCGGCGCTTTCCGGTCACAGGGATCTGGGGATTCATTCTGAAATGTTTTCTGACGGTGTGGTTGAACTTGTGGAAAAAGGGGTCATCAACGGAAGCAAAAAACGGAGTCACCGGGAGATCATCGTAGCAAGCTTTCTGGTTGGCACCCGAAGGCTCTATGATTTTGTTGATGATAATCCTCTTGTGGAAATGCTTCCTTCCGATTATGTCAATGATACACGGGAGATCAGGAAAAATCCACGGGTAACTGCTATTAACAGTGCCCTTGAAATCGACATGTCCGGCCAGGTTTGTGCGGACTCCATCGGGCAGAAATATTTTTCCGGTGTTGGCGGTCAGATGGATTTTATAAGGGGAGCTGCCCTTTCAAAGGGAGGGAAGCCTATTATTGCATTGCCGTCAACCACGAAAAACGGCTTGTCGAGGATTGTTCCACAGCTTAAGCCGGGGGCAGGTGTTGTTACCACCAGGGCTCATGTGCAGTATGTGGTTACCGAGCATGGTATTGTTAATCTGCATGGCAAAAATCTCAGGCAGAGAGCGGAAGCTCTTGCCAGTATAGCCCATCCCGATTTCAGGGAGGAGATATGCCGTCAGGCTCATGCACTCTACGGCTCTTATGGAAAGAGCTTTATGTAACAGACCTCAGCGAGAACAGACTCCGATCAGGGAAACCATGCGACCGGTTTTTCCCTGGTCGCGTCGGTAGGAAAAGAAAAGGTCTTTGTCGCCGAATGAGCAGAACGGAGATCTTTCAATATTCGATGCCGGTATTCCTGATGCAAGCAGTTGCCGGTAGTTAGCCAAGCCAAGATCCAGAAGATATTTTTCTTCATCCGCTGAAAAAGGGGAGCGCGTACTGGTATCAGGCGGGAACTCTTTTGCAACTTCCTTGTCCACTTCGTATGCGTTGGCCGAAATTCCTGTTCCTATATAAGCAAGGCACTCAGCCGGTAATGATTGAAAGCGATGTTTCATTGCGGCAAGGGTTTTTACTACAATCAGCCCTGCAGTACCTTTCCAACCGGCATGACACGCTCCGGAAGCTTTATGCTGGGGGTCGTAGATCAGCACTGGATAGCAGTCTGCGGTAAAGATGCACAGGCAGAGATTTTTTTTGTCTGTAATAAGAGAATCATAACCCTGGTATCGTCCCGGGTTTTCTGCAAAAAGTATGTCGGTGCCGTGTACCTGATCAGAGCTGACCAATTGTTCTGGATTAATTCCTGAAGCAACACACAGAAGCCGGGTGTTTTCATAAACCAGTTCTACACTATCCCCGGTATTGATTCCGAGGTTCAGGGAGGAATACTCATCGTTGCTTATACCTCCTATTCTTGTGCTCTGCAGTGCGATGAGCCCTGGGTGCAGGCGAAAGCGGTTTGGTACGATATATTTCGGTATCATTCTGAGCCTACTGAATTATTCGTTGTTGTCGTGCCTAATAGGGACTGCATTTTTTATAAATCCAGTTATACAGAAAAAATATGATTTATTTTAATGTCGTTAACCATCGGCGGGAGAATTACCTGTAAATGGATTCATTATTTCAGGAAGTAGTATTATCTTAAGGTTCACAACACGATAATCACGGCAGCCTTGGTTACCTTCTTTATTTGCCGAATGTGCTTGCAGGTCTGAAAATAAACAAGGATGCTCATTGATGACAAAGCCTGATGAAGAGAGGTTTTCAGATCAGTTCGGTCGTTCTGTTCGGGCGATGTCCGATTACATGGGTATTGGTCTGCAGATAGCAGTAAGCTTCGCAGTTTTTGTGTTGGCGGGATATTGGGCAGATGGCAAGTTTGGCACGTCGCCATTTCTGCTTCTGGCTGGAGTTGTGCTCGGCATGTTTGGTATGGCGCTGGTGCTCATGAAGGTTGTTCGGGAGGCAAACAAAAAAAAATAGGGCATCTTTGCGGATATTACAGTTGTTTATCAAGAAAGAAGCAGTTCTTATGAAGCCGTTGTTTGAATTTTTTATTAAGTTGTGTATCTTATCCGTCATTTTATGGGCGATAATTTTTTTTGCTCTTGATCCGGGTGCTACCGACCGATATTCAGTGTTTCTTGCGTGGATAATGGTTGTATCTAATACTGTTGTAGGGTACCTGCTTTTTGAGTATGCTCTTGATAAGGAGTCAGTCGTTTTCACCAAAGTTGTGTTCGGCGGACTTATGGTTCGGTTGCTTTTGATGATGGTGCTTATTGCGGTAGTTCTTGTCAGACAACTGGCTGTTATCAGTGATTTTGTGTTCTCATTTTTTGCTTTTTACTGTATCTATGTGATTGTTGAGATTCTCGGGTATCAAACGAAAAACAAACAGAAAAAGAATACTGCATGAAACGGATAAACGTTCTAAAGCCTAAGGCTCTTCTCAAGGTTTTCGCTGTTCTTGTGCCTCTTCTTCTCAATGGTTACGGTATAGCAGCCGCTTCTACTGAACAGTTGCCGAGAGTTTCCCGAAATGAGGTCGTTGCGGCTCCCGCGATTGAGGCTGCACATAGGGCACAGGCGGCTCCTGAAGAGGAAAAGGCTGGTGATGTGATCATGCATCATATTCTTAATAACAGGGTATTTTCTTTCCCTCCTTTTGGCAGCGTTGAGCTTCCCGAAATAAAGGTGGGAGGATATGATATTTCAATCACCAAACATGTGGTGATGCTCTGGGTTGTATCGGGAATTCTTATAGGAATATTTTCCATAGTCGGCGGCAAGTATAAAAAGATGAGTGCCCGCCAGGCTCCCAAGGGGCTGGTCAACGCTATGGAGGCTCTGGTTGAATTTATCCGCACTGATGTAGCTAAAGCCAATATCGGGAAGGGATATGAAAAGTATCTCACGTACCTGCTGACGGTTTTCTTTTTTATTCTGCTCTGCAACCTTATGGGACTTGTTCCCTACGGTGCAACCGCTACTGGTAATATCAATGTAACGCTGACGCTAGCCACATTTACTTTTTTCCTTACACAGATTGCGGCCTTGAAAGCCCATGGCATCAAGGGGTACCTTGCGCATCTAACGGGAGGAACTCATCCTGCACTCTGGATTATTATGATTCCGATTGAATTTATCGGATTGTTTACCAAACCGGTTGCTCTAACTATACGGTTGTTTGCCAATATGACGGCGGGTCACATTGTTATCCTCAGTCTGATCTTTATCAGCTTTATTCTTAAAAGCTATATCGTCGCAGTCGTCATGTCGGTTCCGTTCTCGATATTTATATATCTGCTTGAGCTTTTTGTCGCTTTTCTTCAGGCATTTATCTTTACGATGCTTTCTGCACTGTTTATAGGGCTTGCTTC
>CAIYWF010000060.1 GCA_903929845.1 uncultured Chlorobiaceae bacterium
ATGTGGCAAAGATACCATTTAGTGCGGAAATTGACGAACCAAAAAATACTAACTATCTGAAAAACAATGACTTATTTTCAGATACAAGGAATTTAGCAAAGTTGGCAGAAGTCAGGAAAACAGCAGAAAATACAGAAACAAAAAGACCGCGCCGTTCCAGAAAATAGCTCTGAATCCTTCAGTCGGGATACTTTCGGTTTGTTATAAGCAGCCGTTCAGCTTCCACAAGTTGTTCCGGGGTGTTAATGCCGAGAATCTCGTCTGGATTGTCGGTCTTGAAGGCGCAAACCTTTTTCCCGCGCTGAAAGCAGATACCGAAAACGTCAGTCAGATAGTACTCTTGTTGAGCGTTGTTGGTGTTGATCTGTCCAAGAGCCTCGAAAAGCATGCGCGTGTCGAACACGTAAACACCGGAATTGATCTCTCTGACGGCAAGTTCCTTTTCGGAAGCATCTTTCTGCTCCACAATTTTCAGGACGCTGTCACTGTTGAACTCTCGAATAACTCTTCCGTATCCAGTTGGATCATTAAGCGCCGCAGTCAGGACTGTTGCGCCCGCATGTCTGGAACGGTGAAATGCAATCAGCTCCCGAAGTGTCTCAGCATTGACCAATGGAGCGTCTCCAGACAGAATAAGCACTTCTCCGTTAAAATCATTGAGAAATGCTTTAGTCTGCATGACGGCATGGCCGGTTCCAAGCTGTGGCTCCTGAAGTGCGGCAATTATCTTGTATCGGGCAGTGGCCTCTTTAACAAGTTCAGCCTGATGTCCAACAATTACGACTATTTTTTCTGGATCAAGAGAGAGGGCTGCATCGAGAACATATTCGACAAGAGGACGTCCGTTGACCCGATGAAGTACCTTTGGGAGGTCTGACTTCATTCGAGTGCCTTTTCCTGCGGCCATTATAATTACTGCAAGTGCCATTGATTTTCTTGATATTCTGTGAGGGGCATCAGAAATTATGATAATGGTTCATCTGCCTCGCCTACATGGTGTCTGCTTTTTGGATTGTTTTCTCTGTCGACAATAAGAACCATCGGTTTAAAATTTCGCGCTTCAGCCACATCCATAACAGCAAAAGTCATGATAATGATCTCATCGCCAACCAGAGCGCATCGTGCAGCTGCTCCGTTGAGCTGAATTTCACGGGAGCCATGGGCTCCTTTGATAATGTACGTTTCAAATCGTTCGCCGTTATTATTGTTGACCACAAGTACTTTTTCGTTAGGAATCATATCGACCATGTCAAGAAGCTCACTGTCAATAGTGATGCTTCCTTCATATTCGAGATCACCGCTTGTCACTATAGCGTTATGGATTTTTGATTTTAAAACGTGTAATTTCATGAACAAAAATACTTCTATTGTTTTATAAATGCCTCTCCACTTCCCCGGAAAATCCGGTACTTTTTCAAGGCCTGATCGCTCTCAAAACCTTCTCCCCGAATTGTTTCATCAAGCTTGGAAATAGTAACAAACCTGTCTGAACGAATCATTTTGTCGTTGGCGGTTCGTTTGACATACTCTGTTTTTATAACAGTAGTGTTTCCAGAAACTCCTGAGGTAATGACAACATTGCCCAGAGCTTCAATATCCTGATTGTCATGGATAACTGCCTTTTGTGCCGTTATGGTTGTTGTAGCATGGCCGTTAGCCTCAAAAAGGGTAACCCTGACTCCTTCATCAAGATGATGTTCGCTTTTGCCATTTACTCTGTATTCCGCTCCGTGTCCAGCGTCAATGGCTCCACGTTTTATACCTGATTCTGTAAGGGCAATCCTGATTGTCCAGCCTTCCTGTACGGGGTGATTAAGACCAATAAAGGCTGTATCAGGAGAGCGGCGCTGCTTGACAGGATCGCCGCACCCTGACAAAATCAGAATAACGTGCAGAAAAAGAACAATAACTTTTTTCAAATCAGAAAATACTTACTTGATATTCAACTGGTTCATCACCTTGAATGTGAGATCATTTTCAGGAGTTACATAGACGGCAATACTTTTTTCCAGAACGAGACTAAAACCTTCCTTTTGAGCAATAGATTCGACGGCAGCCAATACCTTCTGTCTGATCGGAATAAGCAGTTCCTGTTGTTGCTTTTCAACAACACCACCACGCCCGAACTGCTCCTGTTGATATTTTTCAACAGCTTGGCCTTTAAGATTAAGTTCCTTTTCTTTTTGCTCCCTGGCTGTTTTTGTCATAGATCCAGCTTTTTTTCGGTAATCTGCGACTAATTTCTGATAGTCCTTATTCATGCGTTCAAGCTCTTTCTGCAGTGGAGCGACTGTTGCCTGCAGGGTGACTTCAGCCTGTTTTGTTTCGGGCAATTGCTGCAGAATTTTTCCTGAATCGACAACACTGACCTTCCCCGCTTCTTGTGCGGCGAATGATTGGGGCGCAGCCAGTACCAAGCTTAGCGCTACTGCCATAATGATACGGCGAGAAATGTTCAGAAAACCTTTCGAGTGAGTCATCAATTTTATGGTTTAAGTTAGTATTTGTTAATGAGTCTATAGCTTAGGGCATATAATAGGTCACAACCACGTATTTAAAGGTAATAATTCCTTGCTAAAAAACTATACTAAGCTGAAAAACCTGCATGTTTAAAGAGAGTAGGGAGCTCAAAATATTCTTTTCTGGAAAAACTGGCCTGGCTGTTGCACAACGGTGTCTTTCAGTTCAAGTTCAAAAAGATGAACCAGAAGTGAGGATACATCAATGGTTGACGCAGTTGCCAGTGCATCGATATGAATTGGTTCTGAGCCCATGCAGTTTATAATGGCCTTTTCCATTGTGGAAAGATGATTGATCTGTTCTTTATTCTGTATTCTGGATCTTTCGAAACAACTTTTTGCAAATAGTGGTCCGAGCTCGCTGATAATATCTTCAACGCTCATGACTGCTTTGGCCTGCCCCTGCTGGATAAGCTTGTTTGTTCCCCTTGAAGTTCGGGAAAAAATGCTTCCGGGTACAGCAAAAACCTCCCGGTTTTGTTCAAGAGCTGTAGACGCAGTGATAAGTGATCCTCCTTTCAGATCTGATTCTATGACGATGGTTCCAGAAGAGATTCCTGATATGAGGCGATTTCTTTTCGGGAATTTTCCAGGAGAGAGTTCCGAGCCAAACCACTCTTCTGAAATAATTGCTCCCTGTTCAACTATTTTTGGCCATACTTTTCCTTTCGGGTCGGTATAGATAGTGTCGACGCCACTTGCAAGGACGGCGACGGTAGTTCCCCTGTTTTCAAGAGCCGCCACATGTGCCGCCATATCGATTCCATAAGCCAACCCGCTGAAAATGACAATTCCACAGTTGACCAAATCGCGGCATATCAGTGCAGTTGTTTGTTTGCCATACAGTGAGGCATATCTTGTGCCCACAACGGCCAAGCCGGGAGTATGTGCTGAAGGGAGTTTTCCCCGTATAAAAAGACAGGGAGGAGGGTCATAAATTTCCTGAAAAAGGGGAGGGTAATCAGGATCAAGAATGGTTACAATGCTGGCGTTGTAGTGGTGAAGCATGGCAATCTGTTCTTCTGCGCTTTTCTCAGCAGCTTGCCTTGTCGCTGTATGGTGAAGAAAATGATGAATCTGCCGTGCCAGAGATTCACCGATTCCCGGCACATTCATAAGATCATCCACACCTGTATGCAGCACATCCGTCAGCTCTGGCAGATGTTTGGTGATTGCCTTGATTCTTGCGGGGCCGATACCCGGAATAAGAGTCAGGACAAGCAGCAGCATCCTGTTTTCCATTGCTCTGGACAGTGTCATAATGTGCGGACGTCAGAAGTCCCTTTTGATGAGAATGTTTGCAAATCCCTGAAGGTATTCCCGTCCTTCAGCATAAGGCAGGGTCTCTATTGCCGTGAGCGCCTCCTCGGTATTGCGGTTTATCAGTGCTTTTGTTTCTTCAAGGACGCCACACTCCTTGTAGATTGTCTTTACATCAGGAACCCTTTCTGCTCCGATGCCTTTATTGATGATGATGGAGTTCAGAAGATCATGTTCCGTTCCTGTAGTCAGTTCGAGAGATCGAAGCAGCAGCCAGGTCTTTTTGCCGTTGATGACATCGCCTCCAACAATTTTTCCGGATTTGCCATTATCAGCCATGATATCAAGATAATCGTCCTGTATCTGGAAAGCCTGTCCAATTTTTTCACCAAAAAAAACAAGCTTTTGAAGCTGCTCTTCTGTTGCGTTGCCAGCAACACCGCCAGCCTCAAGAGATGCCGAAATAAGACGTCCGGTTTTCTTTGCAATCATATCAAGATAGTCGGTTATTGTAGCCTCCTTTTTCTCTTCAAGTTCCATATCAAGCGCCTGTCCTTCACAAATAGTGATATTTGCATCGTTCAGAATATGGATGAGTTCAGGGTGTCGATTGCTTTTTGCCTTCAAGGCAAGTTCATAAGCATAAGCAATCATCATATCGCCCGACAGAATAGCGGCATTGATATTCCATTGCTTGTGAACGGTAAGCCGTCCGTGGCGGAGTTCAGCTTGGTCCATGATATCGTCGTGGATCAGGGTAAAGTTGTGCAGAATTTCAACCGCCAGAGCGACATTGAGGGCATTTTCTGAAGAGCCGCATACCGCTTCAGAGGCAAGCAGTGTCAGAAAGGGTCGGATCCTTTTTCCCTTACCTTCAAGAATATATCTTGCTGGGGCATAAAGCATGACCGGGCTCTCCCTGTCGAAACATTTTCCGAGCGCATCATTGATCAGCGAATGGTAGAGATCGTACTTTTTTTCTACAAGTATCTGGGTTATGGGCATGGTCGTTATAAAATCGGTCATTGTATGGTGATAAGTTTTTTGTTCCGAAGCTTCTCTATGGTGGCGGCTCCGGTCAGGAACATGACAGCCCTGAGGTCGTTCAGCCAGGTTTCAATGGTCTTTTCAAGAGTACCTTTATGAAGGGCATTAAGAATATATCTTGCTGACGCAGCAAGCTGTGCTCCAAGTGCCAGTGATTTGGCGATATCAGTGCCGCACTGAATTCCTCCGGAAGCAATAACTTCAAGAGCGCTGAATTGGGGAGACTCTTTCTTGAGTTTACTGATATCAAGCAGGCATTGTGCGGTAGGAATTCCCCAGTTGAGCAGCTCTTCGAGAGCGGAAGGGCTGAAACGGTTGTCCTGGCCGAACTGCCGTGTATATCGAATCTCTTCAACTTTCTGCCAACTTATTCCTCCAGCTCCTGCAACATCAATGACTTTTACTCCAGCCTCGATGAGCTGGCGTGCGGCAGATGCGGAGATGCCGCATCCGACCTCTTTGACAATAACCGGGACAGGAATTGTTCTTGTGATTTTTGTGAGCTGTTCAAGAACATGGCGAAAATCAGTATTCCCTTCAGGCTGGAAGAGTTCCTGCGCTGCATTCAGGTGTACGATCAGTCCATCAGCTTCCACTAGCTCAAGCATGATATTGAGATTGTGCTCCGTCACACCCTGTGCTATTTCGGGAGCTCCGATATTTGCAAAGATCTGGACGGAAGGAGCATATTTTCTTGTAACAGAAAAGCTTTGGCGATGCGAAGAGTTTTCAAGTGCCTGTCGCATGCTGCCAACACCCAGTGGAATGTTGAAATGTTCAGCTGCTTCTGCAAGACGCTGGTTCAAAACAGCCGCTTCGCTGTATCCTCCCGTCATGGATGAAATCATGAGCGGAGCGCCAATTTTTTTGCCAAGAAAAGTTGTCGACAGGTCAATATCGGAGAATGATAGTTCTGGCAGGGCATTATGCTCGAACTCGAATCGTTCAAGGCCTGTAGTTTTCCGGTTAAATCCAATATCGCCATGAAGGCAGATCTCTACATGGCTGTGCTTGCGCTCAATTGTTATATTGTTATTCGTGTTGCTCATGCAGCCGGGAAAGATTCCTTGAAAGATTTGTAATTCTTCATGTTAATAGGCATATAACTTAATAAAAATTATATAATTTTTCACCTCTATCTTGAATGATGTACCATGCTGAAAACACTGTTTGATATAGCAGTGCGTCATCTGTTCGGACGTCGCCGGCAGACAATGACCACAATTTTTGGTGTTGCTATAAGCACGATGGTGCTGATTACAACCAATTCACTGATGCGGGGGTTGCTTGACTCCTTTGTGGAGACTCTTGTGAATGTTGCGCCGCATATAACGGTTAAAGGTGAAAAAACTCACTCGATGCCGCTAAATCTCATTGATAAAGAAAGCTCTTCTGCTGTTGCTTTTATTGATGATAATATCCAGAAGCTGGAGCGAGAAGAGGTGAGAAACTATCGCCAGATTCTTGCTTTATTCAGTTCGAATGAGTATGAAAAAAAGGTTCTGGCAGCCTCGCCTTATGTCGAGTCACAGGTTATGGCTGTAAAAGGAAGTCGCAACCAGCCACTCCTTCTCAAAGGAGTGCTGATCGAGAAGGAGGATGCTATCAGCGGTATCCGGAAAAAACTGATACAGGGCGACATTACCATGTTTGAAAAAACATCTAATGCGCTTCTTGTCGGAAGGACTGTTGCGAGGGATATGAACCTTAAACTGAATGACCAGCTTGTTATCATTCCTGCTTCAGGAAAGAGTCGGCAGTGCAAAGTTGCCGGTATCTTTTTTTCCGGTGTCAATGCGGTTGATAACAGTGTTCTGGTCTCTCTCAAGCTTGGTCAGATTATTGAGGGATTACCTCCCAACAAGGTTACAGGCATTGCGCTTAAAGTCTCTGATCCTTTTACCAATGCTTCACTTGCCAAAGATCTGGAACGTATCACCGGGTATCGGTGCCTGACCTGGCAGGAGGAAAATGCAAGTATTCTGTCATTGTTCGCTCGGATCGGTTATATCGTTTTTTCACTGGTGGCGTTTGTTGGAGTTGTTTCCGGGTTCGGAGTGGCAAATATTCTTGTTACGACGGTTTTTGAAAAAAGCAGGGATATTGCCATTATGAAGTCGCTCGGATTTTCTGCACCACAATTGGTCGGCATGTTTATTTTTGAAGGTTTTATGGTAGGATTGGCTGGAGCACTTGTGGGGGGAGTGCTGGCAGTCGGATCTATCAAGTTGATGGCCAGTATTCCAATTGAAAGTTCCCAGGGGCCACTGACCCAAACCGGGTTCAGCATGTCTTACAATCCGCTTTATTTTTTGCTCATCATTGGTGTAACCGTTCTTATCAGTACACTTGCGGCAATTCTGCCGTCAGCTCGGGCTGCTAAACTTGAACCGGTGAGTGTACTCAGGGACAGCAGTCTGTAGAGTTCATAACTCCCCGGGAAGGGTTTGTTCGGGGTGCTGCAGAAGGTACAGCTTGTAGTAAAGTCCTCTTTTTGCGAGAAGCTCCTGATGATTTCCAGTCTCCCTGATCACTCCTTTATGCAGCACAATAATTCTGTCTGCTTTCTGAACGGTCGAAAGTCTGTGGGCAATGATAATAGAGGTGCGTTCACTCATGAGGCGGGCAGTGGCTGCATCAATAAGTGATTCGGTTTCAGTATCAACCGAGCTGGTGGCCTCATCAAGCACAAGAATTTCTGGATTGTAGAGGAGCGCCCGGACGAAGGCTATCAACTGTTTTTGTCCAGATGAAAGGCCAGTACCATTTTCAAGTACCCTGTATTCGTAACCGCCAGGAAGCTGTTGAATGAACCGGTCAGCACCGACAACCCTTGCGGCCTCCTTTAACGCCTCGTCGGTGACATCAGGATTGCCAAAAGCAAGGTTTTCCCTTATGGTGCCTGAAAAGAGAAAGACATCCTGCATGACAACACCAACAAGTTTTCTTACCGAGAGTTCCGATATTTGCTGCAGTGGAATACCGTCAATGGTCACTGACCCTTTGGCGAAAGGATAGAGTTTTGAGATGATATTTATCAGCGTTGTTTTTCCACTTCCCGTGGCACCGACAATGGCAATTTTTTCTCCATGCCTGAGAGTAAATGAGATATCTTTCAGCACCCAGTTTTCGCTTTCATAAGCAAACCACAGATTCTTGAACTCAATGCTTTCTTTGAACGAATTGAGTTCGTTCAGTCCTGAACGATCTTCAATTCCCTCTTTTTCATCAAGAAGCCGGATAATGCGGTCTGAACTTGCAATAGCCGTCTGAATAACGTTGAACCGGTCAGAGAGATGCTGTAACGGGCGGAAAAAGAGCCAGATATACTGAACAAACGAGACAACAACTCCGATAGTAAGATCCGCCTTGAGCAGTCTGACACCGCTATACCATATCACAAAACCGGCTGCCGCCGAACTCAGTACCTCAATCAGCGGATAGTAGATGGAAAAATAAAAGACGGTACGAATATTGGCATCCCGGTGATCCGCATTGATGGCGGCATATTTTACCGCTTCGCGCTCTTCCCGGTTAAAGAGCTGGACAATAGTCATACCGGTGAGATGCTCCTGAAAAAAGGTGTTGAGTCTTGCTATATGGGTAAGAACATCCTGAAACGCAACCCTTACCCTGTTTTTGAAGGCAATGGTCGCATAGATCATCAAGGGAAGAATGGCGAGAACGATGAGGGTCAGTTGCCAGTCAATCCAGGCCATCAGCACAACAATGAACAAGAGCTGCAAAAGGTCGCCCAAAATAGTGATGATTCCGCTGGACAACATCTCGTTCAGTGACTCGACATCATTCGTTGTCCGGGTAATAAGCCGCCCTATGGGGTTTCGATCATAAAACCTGGCCGGGAGTTTCTGCAGATGGGTAAAAATATCCATCCGAATGTCGAACACTGCTTTTTGGCCGATAATCTGCGTCATCCATGTTGTGATATATTGCTTGATGCCGTCAAGCAGAATGGCGCCAGCAAGGAACAGGCTGATCACGGTCAGCCCTTTGAAATTGCCTCGGGCGATATAATCGTCAATGGCGATTTTGGTCAGATACGGCCTTAAAGGTCCAAGAAAAGAGCCGGCAATGGTGATGGCAACGGCTATTGCAACAAGTTTATTATACGGTTTGATATAGCGGAAAAGTCGGGCGATGATATAGCTGTCAACCGAACTTTTTTTCTCTTTTTGCAGCGTATCATCCTGCTGTGGCCGGAAGCTTTTTTTTTTAGAGTCGTTACTCATGCTTTTCCGTGCCCGAGCCTCTTGTTTCAAGTTCACCCTTCAGTTCACTGGCCAGCGCTTCAGCCTGAGCTTTTGACGGTGCTTCAGCATAGATTCTCACAAGAGGTTCGGTATTTGATGGTCTTAAATGAACCCAACTGTCTGAAAAATCAAGTTTCAGTCCGTCAAGCCTGTTTACTTCGGCGGTATAGTAGTGAAAGGCGATATCGTCAAATACGTTGACAAGCGATTCCAGAGCGGCTTTGTCGAGTACGATTTTCTGCTTCGACATAAAATAATCAGGAAACTGACGCCTGAATTGCGACAGTGTTCCTCGGTGGTTTTCACTGCGCCAGAGGGAGAATGCCTGAACAATCAGCGCTATTCCGACCAATGCATCACGTCCGTAGTGTAACTCAGGCAGAATGACCCCACCATTCCCTTCACCACCAATGACAGCTGCTGTTTCTTTCATCATCGCACTGACGTTGGCTTCGCCCACTTTGGCACTGTAACATGCCACTCCGTATCGGTTGGCAATATCACGGAGAGCCCGGCTGCTTGAAAGATTGTTTGCCAGTGGCCCAAGTTTGTGCTTCAGGTAAAAGTCCGCACAGGCAACGAGGGTATATTCTTCTCCAAAGAGCAAGCCATCTTCACAGAGAAGAGCAAGCCGGTCAACATCTGGATCAACAATCAGCGCAAAGTCGCATCCGCTCTTCTGGAGTGCTGCGATGGTGCCGGATAAATTTTCTTCAATGGGTTCAGGGTTTCGGGGAAAGAGGCCAGTTCCACCACAGGCTACTTGCACAATGCTCTCAATACCAAGCCTTTCACAAAGTCTGGGAACAATCGAAGAACCTGCGCCTTCAACACAGTCAACCAGCACCTTGAAATGTTCTCTGGAGATTAAATCCGGATTGATACAGGGTAATTTAAGGACTTTTTCAATATGATAGTCGTCATACTCGTTCTTATGGCTGATTGCTCCAATCGAATCCCAGCGTGCAGTGATAAATTGCTCTTTTTCTGCAATATCAAGTAGTTCATCTACTTCTTGAGCGCTTAAAAACTCTCCAAGGTGGTTAAGCATATTCAGAGCATTCCAGGCAACAGGATTATGTGATGCAGTAATAATCAGTCCACCATCAGCCTGTTCAGCCGCAACGGCAATTTCAACGGTTGGAGTTGTAGCGATCCCAAGATCGATAACATCGCACCCGCACAGGAGCAGCGTATTGCTGACCAGATCACTTATAGCCTTTCCGGTTGGCCGGGTATCCCTGCCGATAACAATTCTTGCTTTTTTTTCATGATTTCGCCGAAGAGTCCATGCAGCAAAAGACATTGCAAAAGAAGTGAGATTTTTTGGAGTCAGGCTTTCGCCTACAACTCCTCTTATCCCGGAAACGCTGATCATCAGACTCATAAAAGCGGGGTTATCATGATTAAAATTTTGCCCAATATAAGAAAAAAGAGGGATGAAGAAGTATACTGGGTGCAGGGAGAGTGCTTTCAGGGATAAGAGAAGGGGAGCTGGCTTGAGAGACGATATTCTCCCTTTCGTCATTATTTTTTCTTGTTTGCCGTTTGATTTGTTTCTTCTATATTACATGCCTTTTGTTATTTCAACAATATTACATTCTAAGCGTATATGCCTTTACACAAATCGGCTGAAAAAAGATTGCGGCAGTCAGAAAGAAGAAATGCCAGGAACAGAGCAAGGAAAAAAGAGCTGAAAGTTCTTGTTAAAACCATGCAGAAACTGATTGATACCAGTGCGGACAAGGCTGTTGTCGAGGTTGCCTATCGCTCGGCTATCCAGAAACTTGATCGCCTTGGCGTAAAGAATTACATCCATGCCAATAAAGCGTCTCGCAGAAAATCACAGTTGACACGGCTATTAAACAGTTATGTGAAGGCTGATTAAGGGCAGGTAATCTGCTCGAAAGACCAGAAGTGATTTTCGTTTTCTGACATCCGGGCTGATTGTTTTTTTGTTCGGATTTCCTTACCATCGATTCATGTTTGCATATTTTCGCGGCAAGCTGGTTTCAGTTTTGTCTGAAGAGGCGGTTGTAGAAGTTTCTGGTGTCGCTTTCCGATTCCTTATTTCTGCAACGACAAACCGTCAGTTGCCCGAACCGGGTAGCGAGGTACTTCTTTTTGCGCACCTTTATGTCAGGGAGGACACCCTGCAGCTTTATGGATTTTCCCGGGAAGAGGAGCGTCAGTTGTTTAGGCTGCTTCTCTTGGTTTCGGGTGTTGGTCCAAAGCTTGCACTTGCAATTCTTTCTGGAATGCAGGTTCAGGATATTCATGAAGTTATTCTGGCCAATGCTCCCGAACGGCTTTACGAAATTACCGGTGTTGGCAAGAAAACCGCAGCAAGGATTATCCTCGACTTGAGGGATAAACTTCTGAAACTTTCTCCTGTTCAAGGGATGGTTGGCTCTGTTTCGCTTCCGACAAACCGGTTGCGGGAAGATGCGGTCAACGCTCTTGTAATGCTTGGATTTTCCAGGATTACTGTTCAAAAAGCCGTTGTCAGCATTCTCGAACAAAACACAGGTGTTACTGTCGAAGAGGTCGTCAAAGCAGCACTTGTTTCAATTCATAATAGTTAGGCGCTAACGGTGACTTACCAGGAAGCTCTCGCTTTTCTTTATCCTTTGCACCGGTTTGGTATTAAACCCGGCCTTGATCGCGTGCACACACTGCTCAATTTTCTGGGGTCACCGCATAAGCGACTGGGGCTGGTTGTTCATATTGCAGGCACTAACGGTAAAGGAACTGTTGCCGCAGCCCTTGCCTCGATCTTTCAGGCAGGAGGCAAGAAAACCGCTCTCTACACTTCTCCTCATCTTGTTGATTTCACAGAAAGAATTCGTATTAACGGTACTCAGATTCCATGCGAAAAAGTTGCTCACTACTGTTCAGTTTTGCAACGTTTGGTCATTGATAACCAGTGCACCTTTTTTGAAGCGACAACAGCCATTGCATTTGCCTGGTTTGCCGATGAGGGAGTTGATGTCTCTATCGTAGAAACCGGAATGGGTGGACGTCTTGATGCAACCAATGTTTTGTATTCCGCTTATGCCGTCATACCAAGTATTGGCATGGATCATACTGCATGGTTGGGTGAGACGCTTGCCGAGATTGCGGCTGAAAAAGCTGCTATTATCAAAGAAGGTTGCCGGGTATTCACTGCAGTGATTGAGCCTGAGGCATTGTTGCCAATCAAGAAGATGGCGGAATCATGCGGGACTCCACTTTTTGTTGTCGGAAGAGATTCAGTCAGCAGGGCCTCTTCTGCTGAACCGGGAATCCTTGAGCTTGAACTCAAGACAGCTTGCAGCGACTACCCCTCTTTGAAGGCGCCACTTACCGGATCGTTTCATGCCTCCAATGTCTCTCTTGCGGTCATGGTTGCCGAAGATGCCGGAATTGCGCCAGAGCAAATCTCTTCGGGTCTTGAACGGCTCTTGCAGACTGGTTACAGAGCAAGACTTGAAAGGATTGGTACCTCTCCGACAGTGCTTCTTGATGTATCCCACAATCCAGATGGTATGCGGGCAACGGTCAACGCCCTTTGTTCATTCCGGCAAGCATATCGTAAGGTGTACGTGATGCTTGGTTTGGCTTCAGACAAGGATGCCAGGGCGGTTATTATCGAACTTCTCCGCCTTGACTGCTCGTTTGTGCTGGTCAATATTCCGTCCGAACGCAGTGTTCCGGCTGAAGAACTTTGCTCTTTATGCTACAAAGAGGGGGCCGAGGCAACAGTATGCAGTAACGGGAGAGATGGACTTGTCTATTTGCGTAAAAAAGCCGGTGTCGATGACCTGATTCTTGTGACAGGCTCTTTTTATCTGGCTGGTGACATTATTGCAGCAGGCATGTGATAAAGCGATCACTTGAAATGCGTGTTTTTATGGAATTTTTTTTATATTTGACTCAAGCTACAGAGATTCTTCATGTATAGAAGAATAAATTCCTTTCCATAATTCCTTGTTGTGATTAAACCTTTTTTTAGAATAGAGGTTCTTCCCCTGTCATCTTCTTTTTTCTGCTTTCATGTTATATGAAAAAGCGTTAAAGGTAATCCCCGTTTATAATGCGAGGCATTGACCATGATGTTGGGAGCACGGTCAAGAGGTAACGTGCTATCCGTCGTTTTTCTGTTGCTTTTTTAAAAACAAGCTTTGAATACAAAATACAATGTCGAACAATTCGATTTTTAAAGGTCTGGACATTAATATGCTCCAGAAAAAGAAGGTTGCTGAACTGCATGCTTTAGCCAAAGAGCTGGGTGTGATGGCTGCCGGTTTACGCAAGGAAGAGCTGATTTTCAAGATTATCGAAGCCCAGTCACAGA
>CAIYWF010000061.1 GCA_903929845.1 uncultured Chlorobiaceae bacterium
GGCAGCAAAAATGATGGCTTCAATCTGTTGTTGCAATGGTAAGTCCTGCTTCTGCACGTTCTGCCTGTTATCTGTTAGAGAAGAGGATCGTTGCCGGAACCCTGAACCGCCGGCTATTTTTTTCGTGCCGTTGAGAAATTATGATCTAGGCTCATGCTTTCTTCAAAATTATACCACAGCTCCTGACAGGGAAAATTGCATTCATAGAGGGCTTTGCCAATAATAACAGAATCCACTCCGTAAGGTGTGAGCTGATTAAGCTTTTTCATGTCGTCAGAATTGGTAACACCACCGGAAGCAGTAATTTTCATACCAGCTATTTCGGCAAACTTTTTGGTGGTTTCATAACCAAACCCCTGCATCATGCCGTCACGGGTGATATCAGTATAAACCACCCTTTCGATCCCCATCTCTTTCATCTGCAGTGCCAGATCAAAATCTGTCAAATCAGTACTTTCAAGCCACCCTTTAATCTTTGGAATACCATTCTCGGCATCAATCCCGACGACAATCTGTGATGGGCTGTATATTTTCAGAAGTTCTTCGACCAGCGAGGGATTGGTAACCGCAGCCGAACCAATAACCACACGACCAACACCGATATCGAGATAGCTCTTTACCGCATCGATGGAACGGATACCACCACCAACCTGAACAGGAATATCAATATTATTCACAATTTCCCTGATTTTCTCAAAATTAACCAGTTCGCCAGTAAGGGCGGCATCAAGGTCAACAATATGGAGCATCTTGGCGTTTTGCTTGCGCCATATAACTGCCATGTCAAGGGGATTATCGAGGTATATCTTCTTCTGGCTGAAATCGCCACGGGTTAACCTCACACACTTCCCGTCCTTAATATCTATTGCTGGAATAATCAACATATCAAAACACGATTTTAACAACCCGCAAAGTTTTTAAGCACCTGCAACCCTGCATCAGAACTTTTTTCTGGATGAAACTGGACTGCAAAAATACCATTTTTTTCAATGGCGGAGCAAAAATTTTTTCCGGCAAAGAGTGTTGTTGCGGCTACAGCATCAAGAGTGTTGATTTCACAGTAATAGGAGTGTACAAAATAGAAAAACGAATGATCAGGAATTCCCTGAAAAAGCATACTCTCTTTCTGCTGGTCTACCGAGTTCCATCCTATCTGTGGAATCTTATCAGTTTCGCTCCTGAAATGAAGCACTTTGCCAGGAACCAAGTCCATTCCCTTATAGGCACCCATCTCCTCACTGTCAGTCAACAGCAACTGCATGCCCAAGCATATTCCAAGGAGCTGCCCTCCCTTATCGACGTGCTCAAGCAAAGCTTCGGTAAAACCAGAGGCATTGAGTGACTCTATCGCCTGCCCGAAAGCTCCTACTCCGGGAAGAATAACTTTTCTGTGGCCTGCAAGCTTGCCTGGATCACTGCTGACGATAGCCTTGATGCCGAGATATTCAAATGCCTTGAGAACAGAACGAAGATTTCCTGCACCGTAATCGGCAATAAAAACCATAAAAAAA
>CAIYWF010000062.1 GCA_903929845.1 uncultured Chlorobiaceae bacterium
GGGCAATTCTCGCTACCCTGCTCTACCACGGGTTACGCCGGGAAGAACTTTGTCGGCTGCAGGTTAAAGATTTACAGCAACGGAGCGGCGTGCAGCATTTGTGCATCCACGGTAAACGGGAAAAGATCAGGTTTTTGCCGATGCATCCGATGGCTCAGCGTTTAATTGATGAGTATCTTGAAGCTGCCGGTCACCGTGATGACCAGAAAGGCCCTCTATTCCGGCCGGTAAAAAATAATATCACCGGTACATTGCTCAAACCCCTGGATCCTCAGGCTGTCTATACCTGTATTATCAGGAAATACGGAAAAGAAACGGGCATCAACGCCAGCGTGAACGGGTTTTGTGTTCACTCGTTGCGGTCAACAGCAGCAACAAATGCACTGGAACATGGGGCTGATATCGGGAAGGTTCAAGAGTGGCTTGGTCATGCGAATGTTTCAACAACACGACTCTACGACCGAAGGAAAAGCAGGCCGGAAGAAAGCCCAACGTTCAGGGTGAAATATTGAAAAATTCGCATTTCTCGGGTTCCCTTATTATCGAACGAAGGATTCTGCCTCAATCTGGATAACGAATGTATCAATATCCTGCACTAAAGCATGATAATCCTCTGAGACCTGCTCCTGACTTTTCATTGCAAGACAAGCGATCCGAGAAGCAGCGCCTTTGATCAGACTGACAAGTCGTGAATCAATGTCAATGCTGTTTGCAATGATCCACCGGTCGATGGCCTGTCTAGACAGGCCGAAGAGTTCCTCTCTTCCATTAACTTTTCCATTGATGAGATTGACAATCTGTCTCTGAGCTGCCATGCGATTATTAAACTCGCTCATACTCTTTTACCCTCCTCATAAGGTTAGTCATCCATTGTTTCACTGCCGGCAACTCACCTACAGTGGACTGTATTTCTTTTTTAGTCGGTACAAGACCATAACCTCGTGTGCAAAGCACACGAGCTTGTTCAAGCACCGTATAAGCATGCTCCGACAGAGGCGCGCTGTCTCTACCCAGTTCTAAGGCGGATCGCCTTGAGAAAGTCGGTTGCTCGGTTATCCCGAGCGAGAAGCAGGTGGCCATATTGCGGATACTAAGAAAAACCATGGATAGGTCAAATACATTGCTCGATTTCTGTGAGAGTAGGAATCCATGCGCCTCGTCAAACAAGTGCATAAACTTCATACAGTCTTCAGCGCACTTCAGGTAAGGCTTCGGGCTCCCAAAGCTAGAAAGAAGGTCTATAGGCTCCGTCGAAAATAAAAGTCTTGCCTCAAGTGCGAGGTGCCAAGCAAAAGGATTCCCTTCATTCCACAATGCATGCATTCGTTCCGACGAATAGATAGAGAAAATCTCTGGATTGAACCGCTCATCGCGTCCATCTACAATCGCTAGCAGATCAACATCTGAGTTATGAAACACCTCTCCCCGACACACGGACCCAAATGCATAGATATGCGTACTCATCGTCGGCTGAGTCTCTTAATAATAATAGATGTAAAAAAACCAAGTGTGACGAGTCTAGCGAACACAATCACTGTCAGATAAGATGTTGGATACATTGTCGGTGTTAAGGTGCCAATAAATATCTGGGGAGCTTCAATCATTGCCCTGCCAAAATCTTGTAATGAGCAAGAGTTTCGGAAAACGACAACATCAATGAAGGCTATAACGACCAGCAGTAGAATGCCTGACCTTATGAGTTTCCATGCGTTCTCACTGTTGCCCCAGATGAAGTCAAGGGCTTTGAAACAGAGCCATTCAAGGAAATATCGAGCTCTCTTCAACCCAGCATATTTCTTCCTATAATAAGACTCATTCGAATGCCACGCCTTATAAAGGTGGGTCTCGTTAGCTTGGAGTTCCACGTTGATGGCCTTGTTGACGCCAATGGCATTACCGAGTTGTTGGTAGTTCATCCGCAGTGTTCGGGCGAATTCCATTTTCAGGTTCTCGTACGGCGGACACTCTGTATCAAGTATAGCAATATCAACAGGTGTACGTTCAAAGGTTGAGTAGTGAAACTTGCAGCCGGAAAAGGACGCCCCATTGAGGTTTGTCCTAAAAAATTGGCAACCTGTGAAATCGCATGTGTCAAATATGCAGTCTCGAAGATAGCACATATCAAAGATCGAATAACTGAAATCCACCTTTGTGAATCGCTTTCCCTTAGCAGCGAACCGAACGAATAGATGTCGCTGATACTTGACTTCATGCACGTCTACATCGCACCACTTATCAATAATGTGTACTCTGTCGCTATCTTTCATAATTCGGTACGGTTAACAATAAAAATTTGACTCAAGGGGTTTTATCACGTTACAGTAATATTTGGTTGTTAAAACATTATTTATTGCGCAGTCTTTTCAAGATTGTTATCTAGAAATAATAACTCCATTCATCGAAAGAAGCTATGTCAGAAAATTGTCCATGAACTATTCGTTCTTTGACATCTTCAGAGAAGATGCTGACATCCCAACTCCTCATATTTCCTTCTCCAAATCCAAGTAAATCAACTTTTCGAAAATATTCTTCAAGTTGTCGCATATCAGGAAAATTCCATGCAAATCTAGAAAATAGACCAGAAAGAAGTGCTCCAACGGGAGAAAAGTGAGCTCTCTGCATATTACCACCAATACAGCCACAAACGTATGAGGTATATGCATGTCCGTTTTGTTTCTCTATGCCATCATTATTACTATTACAAAAAGAACCAAGGTAGGGCGTTTTTGTTACGTGCCAAGACGCAAGATCAGCAACAGTAATAAAATCTATGCACTCCCTAGGATGTTGAACATGTGTTTCATCGGACTCCCATAACGCTTTCTCAATATTTTCAATAGGCCTCGAATTCCGTCCTTTCCAGCTATGAGAATGAGAAAGCAAACCATAAATAATTGCACTATAAAGCTCTTTATAAGGTGATCCTTCTCGCTTTGGCAATGCTCGCTTTAAATTTGCTGATGTCTTTACCGCATTTTTCACATGGGCCGAAGTTAAAGTCGTTTTACACTCAAATACGGCAATAACCCCTCCGCTCAAGTACAACTTTTTATCCAATAGAATCTGTGGATAGGATGGATGTAGAACAATCACATCAACTTGAGGACTGGTATATCCTGTTGCTGTGAGAATACGACCTTTAGTGACAATATGAAAGTAATTTGGAAGCCATTCTCGAAGGAGTGTTGCCCAGTTTTCTTCGCCTTGGTCACCTGCAGTTCCCGGATCTTCTGTTGCACGTTTTTGAATCCTCTCGTACTCTGCTTGCAAATCAGCCTGTGACTTGCTAATAAAGTCATGGATATCGTGATTCATCTTTCATGAGTAAATATATTACCAGGAAAATCCCACCAACGAGCTGTATGCTTGAAAACAGAATAATTCTTTCTTTATGCACTGCCTGTTGAAATGTCTATATACCGGTAATAGGACGCACGTGAAATCTTCAGCGTTGCACAGATCTCACCGATACTGATGCTCATGTTCTTGCTCATTTTTTTTGCCATCTGCACTCTCGGATCATCCTGCAAGATTTTCGGTCTTCCACCTTTTCTTCCTCTCGCCCGTGCTGCCGTCAGTCCTGCCTGGGTGCGTTCCTGAATCAGGAGGCGCTCAAACTGAGCCAGAGTGCCGAAGATATTGAATATCATCTCGCCGGATGCCGTAGTGGTATCAATGCCCCCATCATTGATAGAGCGGAATCCCACTCCCCTTTTCTGCAACTGTTCGACAATATCGATCAGGTTCCGCAGTGACCTGCCAAGCCGATCCAGCCGCCAGATGATGAGGGTGTCGCCTTTTTTCAGTTCTTTCAGGCACTCGGCAAGTCCCGGCCGTTCAGCCTTCGACCCGCTTATCTGGTCGGTAAAGATATGCTGCTTTTTACAGCCAGCATGTTTGAGAGCATCAAGCTGCAGGTTCAGCTCCTGAGCTGAAGTTGATACGCGGGCATAACCGATCAATCGTCCTTCCATCTGTTTCCTTGCTAATCTTAAAAAGAATCAATTTTAACGGATTTATGAAATATAGAAATACGAAATGGTTTTATAAGACAAAAAGAGCCCAAAAACAGAGGTCTTTCGGCCCCATTTTCAGTGTCTCATCAAACGACCGTTTTATAACACACGAAAATCGTTAGTTTTAGAGTTGCTTTCTGGATGATGTTAGCAGCACCGAAGGAACAATCCCATGGAGTGCCATTTTATCCATTTGTGAGCAGATTATTCAAGTAAAATTATTACACTGTAATTATTGATAAAAAATGCCTCTGCATCTCCGGATTAAGTTCTCTATATCTTTCGATAAGCCATTCAATTTTCAAGCCATTTAGTCGGTTTTCTATTTTGACAGTTAGTTTCTTAAGCTGAGCTTGATGACTTACATCTAATATCGGTGGAGGACAACTAGCCCGAGCATGCAAAACATTTGCCTCTGTCGCATTTAAGCCTTCAAGATTTGATGCGTCTCTTTCAAGACTCTTGATCCAGGCCAAACTTTTATCTTCCCGATCTTTTGCGATTATATTTCGAAAGTTCTCAATAGTTTCTTCAGGCTCCCATGGGGGCATATCATCTTTAAAAGCATCACTGGCCTCGACTTTCAAGTTTTTCGTCAGCAGTTCAATTTCTGTGGAGGAAAGGCGATCATTATTTAGTTGTTGATAGCCCTGCACATATATTCGCAATGCTTTTCGCAAGATTTGAAGATCACCTATATCATTCTGGCACCCCTCAAAAACAGAAATCATCTCTTCAACCTCATCCTGCAACTCTTCAGCATCACTAATGGTATCCAGTTTTACTTCCCACAACTTTGAAACACGCTTTTTAGCATCAGCTTGAGCCTGTTTAATTTCCTCAAGACGTTCGGTCAGTTGCATCCTTATTTCAGTAATTCCAGACATCCTAATCTCTTTTTCAATGCCCTGAAGTTTCTTGGCATAATCGGAACCAACTATTTGCAGTGCTCGCAGTTGAGCTATTCGAACAAAATGCGTGGCCTCAGCATTCGTTGTAAGCCAAAGACCGACCTCTCTCACCATTTGGTGTGCTGAAGCAATCAACTCGGCTTGTCGAATAACTGTGGCTGTGTACTGTAAAAGCTCTTGGTGCAATTCGGAGAGCTTCAGTTTCTGAAGATTTCCACCAATCAAGTTTACCATCTTATGCTTGAAATCACCAACAGCATCGGGCGTCCCTGCCTTTGGGGTTTGCCTTATAAGCCAATCGGGAAAGATTTGTATAATTGATTGCCGTGAGCGTTCCGCAAATGGCTTAATTATTTCGATCTCATGGTCAGACCATAAAGGTCTTTGTGCAGTCATACGCGCTATCAGGTCAACTAGTTCCGCCGCCCCCTTGGAAAGAGAAGCAACATCACTACGCTCCAGACCTCGTTCCATTTTTTCGATTCCCTGTTCTTGAGCCTCCTCAACTCTTTTTATCTCTCTAAAAGCAGACTTTCCTAAATCTTCTAAATGAAATTCCCTGTAAGCTTGAGACGATGGTACAGGAATTCTCTCTTTCAGCCCTTCAGCTTGAATGTAGCAATCGCGTCGAGAAGCATAGGTTTCCGCCCGTTCCCACTCATCAAGAAGTCGTTCCCATTCGGAAGACAATTCCCCGGAAAGCAATAACTCAACATCATACCAAGAAGCAATATCGACAAGGTTCCCACGAAATAATTCTTCATGCATCCATTCGGCAACAGAAAGAGTCTGACCAGACTTGAAAATGGAAAGCTTTTCTAATCGTGGCGCAATAAAAACTCCAAAAAATAGCCCTGCAGAGGCGACATTCGCGCCGTATGGTGGCGCACAAAGCTTTTTTATGGCCTCCTGCAGAAGTATTCTCTTATCGTTACTAGCAAGCATTTCATCCCACTTCTCTGTAAGACTTCTTACAACAGGATGTTCCGGCCGTGTACGTACAGTTCCATTTTTAGCAAACACCCCCCATGCGTCGCGAAGAACTGCTGTTGCCCGATTTTGATCCATTATAGGTTTAACCATGACAGAATTCCAGTCAAGACGCCCCTGTAAAAGATCAGTGATTAACCCCCTACATGTTGTCGCCGCATTTCCTTTTGCTGTAGTAAATCCATCAAAAGGAAAAGTCAATGGAGACTTATAAATTTTCGAAAAGATTTCTGAGCCAACTTTCCCTATACGAGTTGATTCCAACGGTTCTTTAAAAGCCGTTACATATCGACGACATTTAATCATTTCCTCCACACGTGACTGAATGTCGTCATGCATTTTTTGCTTATGCGCCTCAACAAGATTACCGAATTTAGCAATATCCTGTGCGCTTAATGACTCCTCTATAATCGAGAGTTCTGCCAATGATTGACCCAGTTTACCATCTTCATCAAAAAGCAGAACAACCAGTACAGGCTGAGCAGCAACCCCAATATCTTTTGCTATTTTTCTAAGGAGCAATGAAGTCTCTCTTTCAACGGCATCAATATCTCGACTCGGTTCCACATAGCAGTAAATTACCCCTCCCCTTGGCTCATCGATACCGGTAGCATTCATCCATCGATCTGAAGCCTGCTTCATGTGCAAAGGAAGAACCACTAAATTGGAGGTAACGGCTTGATAACGCCATTCTCGAGTGGTTATTCTGTTTTCTTCAGCAAAATCACATTCAAGATTAGCTAACAGATTACACCAGTCGCTCCCTTTATTAGCAAAAAGCGCGGCTTTGCCCATTTCATCATAGGTACTGGCAACTCGCTGCCTCACAAATGCAAGAAACTGAGTTCGAGGCACTGCGTCGCCAAGAATGTCAAACTGCTTGAATGCCTCGTCCCATTCTATGATATTTAACTCTTCACGTAAAAGCTTGATCCCATCGAGAACATCCCATGACGAAAGGCCCGATAATTCAGAAAGTGCCTCAAGCGCATCATCCTGACTGGTAGATTTCAACCCCAATTTTGACGAAAGCACTATGGATCGAAGTAGCTTAACCTGTTCAGCAGTGAGCTGTACCCCATGCCGGGCAATAACTGATGCATAAGAATGTGTAATAGCTCCTTGCTGCCCACCCTCTTCTGAGGTTATAAGCTCGTGCTGAAGCGATTCCGACCAAAAATCCACAGGATCGAGAATCCAGCTTTTACCTGCCTGTATTTTACTATCTTGATAACGTTCAAACACATCACCAAGCAAGGCAAGAACCGAGCGCTCTTGGAGGTGCTTACCACCGGCTGCGAGCTGAAAAAGCAGCCAAGTTGCATAGGGTGAGAGCGGCCAGCACCCTTTTCGGATAATATTGTGAAATTGAGCCGTATCCGTCCATATCCGATGCGTCCGTGAAACAGGAAACCATTTGGAAATATTTGCCACTATGGATTCTGACTCTTTTCTTGCGTCCTCATTATCCAGCAAATCAGACAAATAATCCTGACTTCTCTTTTCTATGAGATTTGCAATCAGCGTCTCAAGATTTATCGAGAGATAAACCTTATTTGCAGTCTGATATCTCGTTACATACCGCAAGATTTCATTTCGATGTTCAGGTGCAACACGTTGAACATAGGCATTCAGCTCAAACTGTATAAAGCCGACGAAACAGACCTTACCTGCATTTCCCTGAATCGCCTCGAACAGGTCCTGGAGCACACCACTACCTGCAACATGGCTTTTAACCGTTGCAAACTCAGTGTATCTGCCGAATTCATCAAAAAGAATAATGAGAGACTTAAAGGGCTTTCCGAAACCGCAATATTCACGAGATGCGACATCAATAACATCTCGCACAGATTCTCCTCCGAGGACGGAAATCTTTATATTTCTAGACGCAAGGATCTTATAAACCTCACCATATATGGCGTCGTCCTGCTGTTCTAACTTCCTCAGAACATCATCGACACTCTCGACATCGCAAGCAACAAGAAGTTCATTGATAAGATCATTGTTGCCTTCGGCCATGCGTATCAGACTCGATGCCTGAGCAAAGCGTGGACGCAATTCGTCGAGCAATCGAGTATCCAGGTCATTCTTTTTAATCTGGTGTGTTATTTGACGAAAAACTTCAGATGCCAAGTCAAAGCTTTGCATGCCATTCAACGCCACCACCAGACATGGTCGTTGAGTTTCAGCAATCATGGTTTTGATATCCTCAGCAATACCATGATCAGCAATTTCAATGCCGGAGAGAATCCTATCAGCCTGATGCCCGATAGGATCGGCGAGAATAGTCGCGAGTGTGAGGGCTATATGTGACTTTCCGGTACCATAGCCAGCTATTGCAAGGGTGAACGGCTGGTCCTCCAAGCCGTAGCAACGACGAAATATGGCGCGAGCAAAATTCGCAGTGTCCTGCAAATGATGGCCATGAGAAATACCAACATCCGTTTGGGAAACGCCATGATAAGCCGGCCCATGAAATACAAAAGCAGATGAAGCAGCAGAAGCCTTTAACTCGTCTGTTTCAAACCATCCGATATTTACTGCACCGTTAAAAAGCTTATCCGCACGAAAACTCACAATGTCGCGCAACAACTTTGACATATGGCCTCTCCGGTTAAATCACATCTTTGTAAATGCTCTTCCAAGATATTTCAAAATCAATCTTCGGATACAAAAGCCAGGGCTCCATATGACGATCAATTGTTAGTAAGCCTTTTCTTTCAACCAACTCCAAAACCCGCTGATGAACGCCTACTTCCCAACCAGGAATCGTCCTCCAACCTGCGACCGTATCAAGTTCCACTGTGGATATTTGACCACTTTTTGGAAAGTGATCATGGATGAGCTGTAACAACCAAGCCCCATAGCCATAACCAAAATCGTCACTTACCGGAGCAGGTTTTCGACGGATAATACCCCCCTCCTCTGATAAGGCTCCGCAGACCCGAAATGCCGCATCATCCTCGTACGTACCTATCAACGGGCCAATTGCCCCCGATTTATCGATGCTTAAAGCGACATTCAGGAATATTTCCAACTTTGACCGCTCGAAGCACATCCCCAGCGCCTGCTTGCCTGGAAAAAATGTTTGGTACCATACTTCCGAACCATGTAGCGGACTACAGAGATTCAGATGGGCAATCCACTGGGTGATATTCAGCTTCAAGAATGGATCCTCCAGTATAACAACGCGACCGAACGGAGTGAGCTCTGGCTTCCTGATTGCTGTACGACCAGCCCCATCCAGCCGTACAAGTCCCATACCACGACAGTAATCGATAATAGCAGGTACTTTGCCGCTAGAAGTTCCCATGGGAATACCTGTTTCAGAGGCTATTTCCCTATAGTCTCCTGATTTACCAGCAGCAGCAAAGCGGAGCATTGCATGTATATACTGGCGCTCTGGCTTGAAAGATTTATGAAAATTTCGAGGCAGACGTGAATGTTTACTCATCGAAGCCCCCGCTCCTCCAATGCCGTTATTCGTATTTTTATAGCTTTTGATACTAGTTTTTCCGCCGTAGTATCAAGCACAGGGCCTATCGAATAGCATTCGCCTTTCGACAGTGATGATAGCTTTCGTATCCATTCGTCCGGTTTTTGCCGTGTTGCCAAAGCCGCAATCTCGGCAAATGCCCTGAGTTCTGTATCAGCAGGTCGGAAGAAAAGTTTGTGCTCTGCATTGAACATGCGGTCGCGCTCATCCTTTTTCATATTACTCATGGTTTGCGTCGCAAGAATAAGTGAAAGACCGAATTTTCTTCCTTCACGCAAATATTTCGAAAGCGGACTTCCTTCACGGTGGTCCAGATTCTGAACCTCATCAAGTACTATTACTTTAGGATCTGTTTTATTCCCTTTGGCCTGAATATAACCGTACAAATCCCACATAATGAATTCAGTAATCAACCTTCCCGAATACATATCCATGCCAACAAGCTGAAAAATATTGCAGAGGGGATCTTTTTCAAGGAAGAGTTTATCCCAGTTGAATCCATCAGCGCCAGCAGAAAACGGTCGATTAAGGACAAATGGGCGTAACTTATTGGAAAGGGACTGCGCATATGCTTTATACTGCTTATCCTCGATCATAGATTCGATCAACGAGAGCATATGATCAAGATTCATCTCTCCTTTCATCTGCTCTACGCCTTCCATAACAGCACGATGTAAAACGCTATACTGTTGATTACCAAGCCCGTATACCGCATCAAATAAGCCAGCTATGCGCTGAGCAACGGTATTTGCATTTTCACGGATAACAATACCTCCACTATCAGACTCCTGGGGAATAAAGGGGTTGATCGGGAGTGGTTCTTGACGAACCACATGTTGCTTAGGTGCCAGAACTTCATTTGTGATCTTTTCCAAGTGTTTAGGCAAGAATCCATTCGTATAGTCAACAATCAGGCTGCTTTGCTCAAACCTGCTCATCTCACACAGCACCGCCTGTATAGCATAAGTCTTTCCCTGCCCGGACGACCCAAAAATGAGCATATGTCGGTTCGTAAGATTGGGATGCATGAACTCCCAATAGACCGGCTGACCATTGGAAACAGCCTGACCGAGCAGGATTCGCCCGAACGAGCTTGCCTCCCTGTCTATTTTTCCAACGGACAGTTGTTGTGCAATTCCACCTGAGATGTGTTCGTCCGGCAATCGGTGTGTTGCTCCCGGCGACTTGCCTGGGAACAACTCATTTTCAGGTACAGTCGATTCGGACTCCATATCGACTGAAGCCATAATCTCTTCAAGAGTTATTTCCGGTAAAGCTGGAACCGGTTCTGAAACTGCTGTAACACCCACATCATCGACGCCTTCATCGGATTCGTCCTCATTCCAACATGCGTCATCGTCATCGGTTTCATTCGAAATAAACTCCTCTTCTGACTGAACGATTTCATGACCCTGATCGACGAATGCGTCCCAATCAATGCTTTTTACCAAGGGGTCGACAAACAATCGACGGACAAAACCTCCACCAATGGTATATATATTCGCAATTACCGCATTAGATTCGCCACTGTTCCAGTATCCAACCCTTTTAATTTCAACATCACGATTAACCCAGAAAGCAAACACCGAGGCGGACCATGCTATGTCAAAATCACCTTCGGCAAGTCGCTCCAAAGCTGCAAGCGCGTCTGGATATCCACCACGTTCTACCTCTGCCTTGCTTGCAATCAAACGATGCAATTGCATCCACCAGTATCTCCTATCAGGACGTTGCCCCTTGAGTCCAGAATCGCCTTCAGGAGCAAAAGCAGAGCAAAGAATCTTTAATCCATTATTAATCTGGCTTTTTGCCTTATATACATGCTGATCAGATTGCTGGCCCAGTTTGCATTCGATCAGTTGAACCCTGATATGCAAACGTTTATCAGGCCCGATATCGACTCGCATCCACATAAGGTCTGGCCTGCTCATGTTTTCAGACAAATCAAACCAATGCCGATACGCATCCAGCGACACCAAGGATTCGCAAAGCAATACCACATCGGACTTCAGTATTTTCCTTGTCAAGGCATAGGCCATGAAATCCCGGATGTAATCGTCACCAACTCCCGTAGCTCGTACAAGAGACAATCCGGAAAGCGAAGTAGCTACATTCATGACCCCCTTAGCCACCACATCGCATTCGTCTAAACTCCACCCAGCTTCTGGTGCATATAACTGCTGGATGGAAGAACGCAAGCGAGTATGAATGTCTGCTAATGAAAACTGTTCAGTAGATATGGTGTAATTATCCTCTCCATGACTTCCAACACCCGAACCGAAGCCGATGATTTCCCGTGTTTTACTGTTTGTCTGGGTTGAGGACTTGATCAATCTCTCGTCCATGTTAGGATCGATACAGATTACCCACTCAGCCTTTTTGTGAAGGCAATCGACCAGACTAATCCATGGATGGAAATCACCCGATCCAACCACAATCGTACCCGTTTGACAAGACCCTGACTGCAACGAATGCAACAGGTTTGCATGCCATGTAGTCAATGCAAACTGCCTGTTGCTGATCACTCGTTTACGCCGATACTTCTCTGCAGGGTTCTTGACGCTACAAGATGCCTTTTCAAGAATAGGGAATTTTAGATCGCGACTCGTAATATCGAAAGGAGGAACATTTTCAAAGGCATTTACACCATTGCCTGCACCGATAAAGTCGTAGAACACTGCAATATCAGCCTCGAACTGCTCGTTGATCAACTTTTGGAACGGTCCCAGGTCGTTCTTTTTTTCAACAATCCGATGTGCAATGGAAAACCTACAACGTCGATAAAGCTCATATTTGCTTTCGGTTTCGGCCGCTTCCCAACGCTCCTTCCATTGTTGAACCCATGCATAGACGTCGGTTTCATCACTGGATTCCGTGAAAATAGTAACGCTCATAGCATAAGGGCGATCCCGATCTGGTCTCAGAACATAGCGCTTGTTCTGCTGCTGGATTGTCGGCTTTTTCGCCAATATTTTGAGGTAATCATGGACTGCTGCTATTACAGGCTGGATATCACTATTCCTGAAGACGGCAAGGCTTAGACCATCACAGGCATGGGGATGAAGGTCGAAATATTCCTGCATCAAACGTAGCAGTAGCCTCGACTCACTCGTTTGACGGAACATTTCGCTGTCGCTAAAAATGTTATCCTCATCTGGAGTTTCATTATAATGAAGAAGCAAACGAGTCGACAATGGTGTATCAAGCGAGTCCGACGAACCGATGCGATGAATCAGATCCTGCCCGCGCACATTAGCCGTAAGGTTTTTGTCTTCATTATATAGAAGCCCGGCCAAGGGCGATTGAATATCGGCTAGATCGACATAGCTTCTCCAGATATATGCCCGAAACGCGTCTTTATCCGGGCTACGCTCAAGTTCTTTGTTCGCCGCATAACTGAAGCACCGGGTTAGATAAATCACTTGAGCTTCGAGCATTTCAACAACCGCCGGATGAAGAATTGTAGCCACTCCAGAGGATTCATGCACATCCGCATACCAAGTTTCTCCCAGGTTAAGCGATCTTGATCTGACAATGAGAAAAGCACGAACCATCATCCCAACCATCGACGACTGCTTGATATCATCCAGAGCGGCAACTGCTTCAAAAGCGTTCATGTAAGCCTTTCTGAGATCTGCCCACGCAGACTCTTCACCGAAAATCGCAGCAAGAATACCTTGGGATGCGGCATTCTCAATGAAGGCGTCATACTTTTCGGCCATCACCTTCAGTTTTCCCGATAGCGGATCATTCTCCAGGGCCCAAGAGCCACCCAAAAGATTCGTCAGCACTTTTTTGTAGTCACGCTCGTCCCGAATAGAATGCAGCAAGACGCGCCGAATCTCCTCATCCGCCGTAACTTGAAGCAGTTCGTCATAGTATGAGACGTGAAAGACGGGAAGCTTGTGAATACCCGGGAGTCTTCCAATAGCATCCTTTGCTCTCATGAGAAGATCGACTGAAAGCCGATACATATGGTGTTCAGGAAGCCGCCAACCAAACCGACGTTTAAGTGCCCCGAGTGGTGTAGTTATTACAACATCAAACTCCAGTACAGGCTCGGCGCTCTTGCTGTAAGAGCATGTGATATTTGCGGCAAGAAGGTCACAATTAACCGTTATGTCCGAACCGTCGACATTGCTTAAATCGAGATGCCTGGAAATCATCGGGTCAAGCCCACCGATCAATCGCCTTAGATATGTAAGGGCCTGTTCAGCATTTTCTTGGGTATCGTCACCACTATCCATGTCATGTTTGAACCTAAAGGGACTGATCGAGATTTCATTGATTTTGAGCTCAGCCTCCCCTTTGTTTTCCATGAAACATTCATGCAAGGTCATCCATGTAGCCGTCAGCACTACCTCCACTGGACTCCCAGAGAGCTTGCGGATACTGTTCTTAGGTGCCGATGGTTCCTTGATTTTGAACTTAAGGATTTGATCCCATATCACGACGAAATCGCACTTCATCAATCGAGCAACTTCTCGTTCGTCATCGGTTTCGACATATCTCTTCAATGCTAAAAGGAACTCTTTTCCAGAACCATAAGGATCGCAAACATCTTCATCATCCAGCGGCAACCCGGTATTTTCCCCCGCCTCGATTAAGGCAAGTATCTTGTCTATGGCCTCGACCGCTTTATCACGCTGACGCGCTTCGAGAAACAATGTATAGTTATAAAATTCAATGGACTTAATAATATAGGGGCTGAGCTGTTTTCGCTTTTGCCGAAGTGGAAAGCGCGAAAGAACCGGAATACCGAAGGTTTGAAGATTAGCAAGCATGAACCTGAATATATCATCGACACCGTTAGCGTGATGAAAGTTCAACGCGTCAAGCCACTCGCTGATCTGCAACAAATCACCCCGCCCACAGCTCAGTAAAGGTTTGAGAATCCTGTCGAACGTTTCCAGGTCATCTTCCGTGAAGTCATAGATACCAGAAGAACGAAGCTTTTCTTGAACCCAGTCTTTAAAGCTTTCATGCATTTCGGCAGTCCATATCAAGTCGGGATCACAAGTATAGAAATCCGCGAGACCTGCCGCATCCGTTACCCTATCAGCACCGCAAAGCACCACTACAGTATATTTCTCCTCTGTTTCCTGCAAATTGCGATAATACGTAAGATTGCCGCGATTGTCCTGCCACCCTTTCTCCAGTACGATCTGTTGGCTTTGTGGTGTCCAGATGCCCGTAAGGTTTGCCGCAATCTTCAGGGTCAAGTGCAGCTCGTCATTCTTTAAACAATAGTTGGTCAGCGCTTCAGCTACAGACAACATAGCCAGCTCAGGCATGGCCGGTAGCATAAAAATCATTTTCCTGCTACCCGACGCTTCGGAACAGACACGATTGATCTGATACGCCAGATGGTCTCGCATTGTATTGGCGAAATAGCTCATTTGATCTCCTTTCCGGCATTTATCGGATTGTGAACCAAGGCACAAGAATCTGAGAGGTGAATCAGAAACCCTGCAGCTTCCAGCATCTCCTGCAGCCATTTATCAGTATCAGCTGATAAATATATTCCGTTGCCGCCTAGCCATTTGCTGGCTCGCTCCAAACCATTGGCGTCAAATACCAGCCCATGCCGATGTTCCAGCAAGTTTTTAAACGTTTCGAACGTCAAACGACCACCTAGCGGAACCGTGGTAACTACGAGTAGACGCAAGAGTCGCTCATTCAGAATGAAGCGAGCGCCACTTCCCCGCTTGGGGACCACAAGGCCTATGCGCTTAGATAAACCGACAAACAACTTACCGCCATAAGAACTGTCGGCCTGTTTGAGAATTTTGTCGCAATCAGTCTCGTCATCAGGCAACTTAATATTTGCGCCACGCAGGGACCGAAATATGTTTTTTTCAACCTCCTTGACCGAATGCTGCGACAAACGGCGAATAACCGAACTTTTCTCATCAGGGGCAGAGACAACCAATCGATAACCTGGACTGCCAATACCCCTATCGGCACCAGTTACGCGCAAGCTTTGCATGGCCAAAGTTCGGAGCACCTGCATAGCACAGGCCGCTTCCATCAAATAGATCCTATCGATCACATCGAGATCAGTCTTCAAGAGCCTCAAAAGATCAACCGCGAAAAGATAACCCTCCCTCCAACTGTCTGCATTGCACCAACCTGCCGACACAAACCTACGCTCGCCGTCTATTTCATCTGTTTTTCTTGGTGTTTCGGGATCAAGTCGGGAATCCACGAATTCTGCAAGATCAGTCAGGGTACTCGGACAATAGTTCATCATGCTCTCAAAAGTACAATTCAGTTCGTCATGAAGCCAAACCGGGTCCTGCTCTTGTGGACTCAACCCAACCTTGCCGTCTCTGCACCATTCGGCAATACAGTCTTGAGATTGGCTCAATGCGTTACAAACTTGGAGGTAAAGCAACTCCCCGCCTCTAGCAAAAAAAAGATGTTGGTTCGAATCGAAATAGGACGACCGAGTTTCGAGAAGATCATACCATTCATCTATTTGATTTTTCCTTGCCTTTGAATCCTTCCAGATTGATTCGCCAGCTAAAAATGCAGGTGACACAGGCAAGAAGCTTTGAGCACACCAAGTACGCCCACTACCTGCACCCTGAAAACCAAGGAACAGGTTTTCGATAGTTCGAATGACATCGTCCTTATCTCCCGAATCCGCAATATGTATACGCTCAAGTAACTGCTGCAGTAATGCTTCGTAATGAACCCGGTGAATCTGATGACGCGAGTCCAGCCGGGATGCCCCGAGGAATGAAAAAAGCTTCAGGTTCAAACGCGCCTGCGGTGCATATGCGAAATCGTTGCCGTTCGACCAAACCTTATCGAGTGACGGAAGGGCTCCATCATACATCCAATCCTTTCCAAACCGCTTCGGGGAAAAGACGACCAGCAAAAACTCAACCAGCAGTTCAGTTACGGTCTGGTCCGAAAAAAAGCGGTTTCCATAGAGTTGGATTGCAGGGTTTTTCATGGCCCTCGGATCGTCCGGACTGCAAGGGAAATAGTTAAAGGACATCGGTCACCTCCAAGCGATCGCCATTCACAGAAAAGTATTGCCTGCGGAACGTATGATCTGTTTTTAAGCGCACAAGCATGATCCGGTCGTCTTCAGCCGCGGAAGCTCGTGCGTGAACCTGTGCCTTGTAGCGATCAAGCCGTTCGATATAAGACGCCTCTAGAACTTCGCCCAACTCTCCAACATGACGCATCATGATGTAATCGAGAAATGGAACCGTAAGCACGAGATCAATCCCTTGAATACGATCATTTCCGCACAAAACAAGATCCTGACGCAACTCGCCAGTTGCACTGTTAGATTTTTGTAGCTTCAAGGCGATCGACGTACTCCAATCCACTTGGGCCAACACCACTTGAGCACTCTGTCGAACCGAGCTGCGTTGGCGGCTCAAGGTGATATACAATCTTCGGTCGCTACGCATCGAACCCTCAGGCAGTCGAACGCCCGTGAAATGCTCCTGAAGTACGTGATAAATCTTCTGGTCCAACGTAGTCTTTAAATTGAATGGCAGTTGAGCCCCTGGACTTTGCCAGGATAGCCAGTCAAGCAATGTTGGAGAGTTGAGATACTGGCTAAGATAATTGCGATCTTCCGTCTTGAAGTCATAAAGGAAAAAGAGCATCCGACGTACTTGATTGCGCAACTGTTCTGGAGTTATCCCTTCATACTTTTTCTCACGTGAACCGTACTGACGCATTTTTTCAAATTCATCATCAAGACCTTCGACACCCAGCGTAAGCGATTTGTTGGCATTCCGCAACCATAACTTGTGCTCCCACCCCGGATAAGGACGTTCTCCGAAACCTTGTTCATAAATCTCCTGGACTGCCTTCATTTCCTTGGCTGAAATATCCGGTTGGAGCCCATCGTCTCCAAAGAAGCGGTTAAAAAAGAGATATTCGGTAACCAACGGCGAAGAATTCCGCTGTTGCATCTCCCGAATGCCAGTCTCATCAAGCCCAGATGTAATGATGTATGCCAAATGCTCCGTAAACTGCCGCATTGTAAGACGGGTACCATATTCAGACATTCTCCGGTAAGCAAGAAAGATGCGATCCAATACCCGAGTCTGGTTGCGTTGCATCAAAGAAACATTGTGATGAATGGGGCAGGTCGTGTTGACCATACATCCCTCACAGGGGGCCCATCTTTGCGGAGCCAGCATTTTTTCGCAGATTTTTCGAGCAAGCCCCAAGTTATCCATGCGGGCCAAATTGAAGACACGGAACACCTGCGCTCCTACTGACAGCAGGCCCTCACCGTTATTTGTGCTGATGGCATCCAACACTTGACTCTCCAGATTAACCGAACCTTCATGGAACTGCTCAGGATAATGCTTGATCAAGTCAATTAATGTACCGGTGTTTGACACCAACAAGAACCGACGCTTATTACCCATAAGCTCGTCAACCAGCGATTTATCATTCTGCTTGTCACGCTCACTCAAGTCTTTGATTATCGAAATCACCCCAATATCCTCTCGCACTTGCAGTGGTGAAGCCAAAGGAGCATTGGAAGGCAAACTGCAAAAACGTTTATAGATCTCCAGGGCCAAGGTTGTCTTTCCATCTCCGGCATGTCCGGTCAATATCACATGACGTCCATCGGTATCCATCAACTCTTTCTCTATAACATCCGCCAATGGATGTATAACCTGAATCAAGGCGAACTGGGAATTACAGGCCTGTGATTCAGCCAAAGCATTCTCATTGCTTCCGCCAGATCGCTGAAGGGAGTTGAGATAATTCACAAAAGGATTGACTTGATTTTGTGAATGGATATTCTTTTCAAAAGAAGTAAAACTACCGCTAATATTTTCTAGCATAAGATTCCTATATTTTTCCAAGAGTATTTGTTTAACCTCCACCCTCTAAGATTAGTCTTTAACTAAAGAATGAATGCGTTCATCTAATTTCGCTTAGCTAAAAATACCTAATAGACGTTTCTTCGTAAAAAGTCTATTTTTCTTACGAACTATATCCATGATCAATCAATATGAAAACTTATTCACTCGATTAGGCTTTTTTTCATAGAGGTCAATAATCGCCATAAGTAAAGCAAATTTATGCGATTTTACGCACCCATTAGACTGGCAGAGATTAATTCTCCTCAGCAGCTTAATTGCTTTGGATTTCATTTCACACTCCTGATCTTATTTTTTTTAGAATTCTGAAGAACGCCCCAAAATCATCAGGGGAAGAATCCCGGCCAAATGAAACTCTGACAACCGATTCCTCAAGACAACTATTTTGAAGCACTTCACTTATCACATGAGATGCCCCGATTGCCCCATTGCATGCAGATGCTCTTGAAATACATATCTCCTGACAATGAGCTATTAATAAATCAGCAGGGATCCCGGGAAATATGATACTTAAAGTTCCCGGCAAGCTCGAATTGATTTCATTAATAATGATTACTTGTGGCTCAACAACTTTTAATTCGCGTATAAATTTTTCAGACAGTTGGTATAAATAGGCACTATTCTCTTTCAAAAAGTCATTTGCTAATCGACAAGCAGCCCCAAAACCAACTATGGCAGAAACATTGCTAGTTCCCGGACGTAGATCACTTTCCTGGCCACCGCCGAGGAAGGGATGTGCCCATGGCCAACGCCTCGGCCCACCTCGAACAAAAAGGGCACCAATCCCCTTGGGGCCATACATCTTGTGGGCACTAAATGATGCAAAATCGCAATTGACTGCTTGAACATCTAACGGCAACTTGCCAAACATTTGAGCTGCATCCGTATGGAAATAGGCTCCGTTTTCATGAGCGATTTCGGCCAAATCTGCTACTGGCTGAAGTGTACCTATCTCATTGTTGGCAGCTTGAACCGAAACTATAAGTGTTTCTGGTGTGATCAACTTTTTAGCAGCATCCACCTTCGTCTCCCCCCTTCGATCAACAGGAAGCTTAACGATCTCATAACCATATCCTTTGAGTAAATAAGCCGGCTCCAAAACTGACTTATGCTCGATGGATGAAACAACAATCCGTTTGCGTTCTGTGGATGGTGAGAGCAGAATTCCTAGAAAGAGTAAGTTATTGCTTTCGGTAGCACCAGAAGTAAAAACAATTTCTGGTGGGAAAACATTGGCAAGATCAGCCACTTGTTCACGTGCCCTTTGGATCGCAACCGCAGACCTATGGCCCATGATATGGCTGCTCGAGGGATTGCCAAATTCTTCGTTCCAGAATTCCCGCATCGCCTCTACAACTTCCGGAGCACATGGTGTAGTAGAATTATGGTCCCAATAGATCATTGAATTATTTTCTATAAATGGCAAATATTACAAGACAGCTCCTCTCCATCGTCAGAATCATATCCCCAAATATCTTTTAGCTTTTGATGTCCTTTAAAAGCATTCAATTCGCGTGTTTTCCTTTTTTCATGCTCATCCATGATTGTGTCTGCCCGTTGAGCAAGTTCATCAAGGCTTTCTCCTTCGTTCCAAGTATATCTCTCACCTGTTTCTGTAGCTATTTTTTCGAATGCTTTTGCTTTTTCAAAAAGCTCTGGATGAGCGTTCTTCAAACCAATCCATTCACGCTTTTGCTGAAAAAAACAAAAATAGCAACCAGATCGGGATCTCCACTGGTAATAGCGAGGAACACCTAAGCCCGATTCCATAAGAATCCGTTCCACGTCTTCAATACGAATATTATCCTCTACAAAAGGAAAGACTGGTTGAATGTTTTGTTTTGTTGAAATATACCCTTTTCTATGCGGCTCATCTGCTCGTATTCCGACATAGCTTATCACGGGATCATCGCCTATAAAATCCTCATAAGGCTTGAGCTTTAGCATTCTAGTACACCAACGAGTTCGTGCATCAGGCAAAACACCATTATAAAGATCCACATAGTATCTAAAATCTTTCTCTGATTTTAACCAAGTAATCTTTGCACAAAGAAAATCCTGTAGCTTACTTATATATTCATAGGTCTCATCCAACTCCTCACCCGTATCACAGAACACATATTCCATATTTTCGAATTTACCTCGCATATAGACAGCGAGGGCAGAACTATCCTTTCCTCCAGAAAGCGCCAAAATATGACGAACCTGCTTATCGGATTGCCTAGACGTTTGAATATCTGAATTCAATATTAACTCCATAAAATCTGTTTCTAATTCGACTCGATTTGGCTCAACAGTTCCCGTAAGGCAGCAGCAAGTACACGTGAATTGCCTTTATCACCTAATTTTTTAAGCTGGGGCTCCAGCGTTTTCCGAAAGGCCTCTTTTTGCTCAAGCTCTTGATCAGTCAAGATTACACCCGTATCCCCATAGTTACGCCACAGCTGTAGGAACAACTCACCGATGCCTTTTGCCAAACCATCAAAACCCTGCAAATCCATGTCGGTCCATTGCTCGAAAGGCCGATTGGCAATCAGCGATAGTGCGGGGCGCGCGTTGTGGTTGTCGGCAATGCCGTTGTTCACACAAGTGAGGAAGGGAGTCAACACCTCGTGTTTAATGCGCGGTGCGAGCCATGTCGCCCTTCGCTCGAGTTCGTGCCACCCAACCATATTTCCCTCTAGGCTACAGTGATGAAGTAAGAGATTCCTTTTATTCTGAAGTAACTTCGATGCGTGATCGCGTAATGTGGATAAGCTATTATTGAGTTGCTCGAAGAAATGATCCATATCCCTGTCTCGCTTTTGCCCCTGCATGAACGGCTCGATGCCGAAACAACGGGGCAGATCATCAAAAAGAAGTTGTTCAGGCGAAGCTGCTTGCAATAGGCAGTCCCGTACTTTCAACACCACTGCATTTCCGATCTGCATTGTTTTCTGAGTGACCGGCGGCAAAGTGTTCAACACACGGTATAATGCGCGCACGACCGATGCCGTCTTAGGAACCTGCTTCAATCCTTTTGCCAGACGCTCTACAACCGCCTTGCGAGTACCATCAAGCTTTGCTCCTGAAACTGAAAATAGGTCCGGCCTGCGTTGCAATAGTTCTAGGTGAGCCGATTGAACTTCAGGAATAAAGGTCCCTTCCCGGTAAAGAAATAGCTCATCCTGATAGTGAAGGTAAAAGGCCGTAAATAAAATAGGATGTACACCTTCAGGAAGACCATAAGGAACACTTGAAAGCCGATTGAACAGTTCAACGAGCTCGATACGCTGAATTTCTTTTGCAAATATGACTTCCTCAATCAAGTCCCAACATGGCCTTAGTTCACAGCTATTATCCTTAGGAGGCGGCTGAAAATCCCATTTCTGAGTCTCTTCGTCAAAGAAGTGAATTCCTGAGGCGCGAAGAACCGATTCATAAACGCTGCGTTCTGGAGGATAACCTTCTATGCCAAGGCGCTCTTCACTGCGCCTTTCCAGCATGTGTTCTAGTAAACAACGTCTTGCTGCCGCTGCGGCACTGGAAAGTTTTTTTCTTACGACCAGCTCGTTACGAACAATGGGCGACAATAAGTAGATCCGGTCACAGGCTTCTGATAACAGTTTCGCCACATCAACTGGCCTTTTCGGCTGTTTATCTTTCCCGGCCCATATCCATTGACAAGAATTGCCGACCGGCGCTGGACGCGGGTCAAGCAAAGCCTGGAGGTGCTGGGCTATATACTGCTCTCCCATGGCAAGCCTCAAGCTCAATTCTCGACGGGCAATACGGTCATCACGCAGTTCAACTGTATTTTGCTCAACCCAACGCAAACAGGCAACGTCTTCAACGACGCTTCGCAATGCGTCGATCTGGATTGGCATTGCGATAATGAGCCTTTTGTGAAATTCAGTTGCCTCAAGAGCCTGCACTTTAAGCTGTTCAATATTGGCTTGTGGGAGAACTACAATAATGGTACCTGCAGCCTCTCCGGAACACTCAGCAGCCTTGAGTGTGTTTTTGTTGAGGCTCTCCGAATACATTAGTTTGAAATACCGGTTGATGCCTGTTTTAAGACTGTGCCTCCGTGCAACCAGGATGCGAGATGGCATGTGATGGCAAAGAGATTCCAGAGGTGACACACTCTCAAGCTGAAGCTTTCGCCTTCCTTCATTGATCCGAGCTTCAATATCGACATCACTACCTTCCCAAACCCGATATGAATTATCAAGACGTCGGTATGTCACTACAGACTGCTGCCTCAAAAACTCCAACTCCTGCTCCACCGGTTCCGTATTAGCAACCGCAGACCTGATCATTTGGGGGGTAGCGCGAAGGGGGCAGATTTCCGATAGGACATTCAGAAGAGCTACTGTCCGCACAATTTCAAGCTGAACGTGAGTGAGGTGGTGTCGGCTGTTTATGATATCGTTGGCTTCAAGAAGGCGTTTGGCATGAGGCAAGCGTGCCAGGCCTGCTTCAAAATTGGCTAACAAATATGAATAGATATCCTGCAAACGAATATAGTTATCACCGTTGTCAACTGGCTCTTCAATATGGCTCTGGAAACCGAATGGCTCTTGGCTTGTCAGGTAGGAAAATATGGATCGTTCATTTTGAGCAAGTCTTCTGAAGAGGTAAGGCATCGCCAGCAAAAGACTCGGATGCAGCGGCCATGACTGACGAGCAATTTTTTCAAATTCGGCATAATCTAAGCCTAAGGGGAGCTGGATACCTCCTTTTTCAATTTCCGACAAAGCATCATCCATCTCAGCTAATGCTTTACCTGGTAGGTTGGTTGCCAACTGCAAAGCTGATGCTATGAGCTTTATCGTCGTTCCCGCTGACTCACTGAACTGTATATTCTGAAAACGTTCCTGAACCTTGTTCCACTCATTACGCAGAGTTCGGTCAGACAGTTCGACATAGTCATCAAACATTTGATGCAACGTAATAAGAAACAGCACAGGGGTACGCACCTGGCGGTTAGCGTATTCTGCCAGCTCCTGAAACACATATACATCTCCTCCCACTCTATCCTGAAGTGCGTATTCCAAGGTTTTCCCGGCCTCATCAACTAGTAAAAGAACACCCGCAAATGCCTGATTCTGCGCTTCTGCCTGAATATCACGTAAAAAACCAATGATAATAGATGTATCTCGCCATGACTTTTCCTGAAGTGCATCTTTTATTCGAATTTGGAGATCTCTTACCGATGCTATTTGCTCCATTACGCCAGTTGCCTCAAGCATTGCTTCCAATAACAATTGGGCAATAGGGCGGCGGCGTGCCGTAACCGGAATGAGCAAAAAGCCCTCCCCCTCAATTCCGGGATTTCGAATATGCTGCAACTCCCTGCTCAATTCAGCGTAATCGGAAACAAGCATGCTCGTGACCATTTTGGCCATATGAGCATCATGACTTAAAAGTTGGCAAAGAAAAACCGCAAATGCGGATTTACCTGTACCGTAAGGTCCAGTCAAAGCGAATGCACGTTGCCCTTTTTCAGACATCAATCCATCACGTAGCTGCTCCAGCGCTTGGGCAACATTTGGGGTAACAATGTAGCCGGAGGCACTATCGCCACTTTGCCAATCATGGTGAAGGTTGATGGAGCGTAAAAACCGGGGCGCAACAGCAACGAATTGCGATCTTTTCAGTTTTGTGCCCATGATGCTCCCCCTTGACGATAATAGACATTCAACAACTCTTCGGATTCCTCTGGATCAACATTACAATACACTTGAGCCAAGCCAGCCGATTCGGTAAAATCAAATCGGCGTCCCCATATCGGGTTTTCATGTAAATCCTGAACAGCCTCAATTAACGTGTTTTCATCCAACATAAATACCTGCCCTGGACTTCCTTCCCGATAGAGTATTTTCTGAATAGTCATTGCATTCTTTTTTTCTCGGCCAAAATACTCACAAATGGCATAACCTATAATTTCAGCCGGGAGCGAGACTTTCGAACCTATCGAAAAACGATAAAAATCGCCATCGCTCATTACCTGAATCAGGTTCAGTTCCTGAAAGGGGCATTCAAACGTATCCTCTCCAGCCTTTTTTTTCTCAAATCGACGGGGACCACAATAAGAGCGAATAAAGCAATCGACATCTCTCATAATAATGCTGTCAGCGGGAGCTTTCTTACCTTCATCAACCAAACGCAATGTAGCTTCAGCTAAGTCCTGTTTTGAAAATTCAGGTTTTCTGAGATATGAAAAAAGTGCGGTACCAGAGGTCTTATAATTCACGTGTGTGATTATTTTCCAATGCAGCAACCACCACGAAGCGAGGTCCTCCAAATATGGATCCCATCCTTTTTGTTCATCCAATAGCTGCTGGCCAAATCTGGATACCCTGTCCTCTTCGATAATCCCTGTCATTTCGGACCAGTACTTAATGCTATCAACCATATTTTTCCCTACACCCAGATCAACAATGGCTGATTCGTCAGAAAATCTTTTTCCTCTGGCTGTAAACTCATACCCCTTCTCCAGCCAACCATAACGAAGGGAAAACGTCTGATGCCCTGAGAATCTTATTCTCTGTTTATTCATGAAATGCCTTTACTCACTTATCGTTTTGAATATTTATTCTATCTGCAGCGCCACCAGTTTTCACCCATTTCTCAACCTACCCTGGAGCTATTGATTTAAAAAAAGCTGGCTTTCAATGGCGCTAACAACTGAAATAGTTAACTGCTAAATTCAAATGAACTTAAATATACTAATCTATTGCGTTCGTCTGAACGATTTCGTCTGATATTAAACAATCTGGCCTCACTACTTATAACAGCATTAATAAGGGGGAGATATATGTAAAATCAAAGGGGATTTAACGCCCATTTTTCCATTTTAACCAAAAGTAGCACGATTTTACAGCCTCAGATAACCTTCGTTTGATGAGCTATTTTAATCACATCTATGTAGTCAACTGAACAACTGATATGTTTTGCTACATACGATTGCAAATATTCAAACCGAACCCTGTTCATTCACTCAACCTGCTCAATACAGTTGCTGCCCTGATAACTGGCATTGTTGACCTGTGTTGATACCTGATACATTTCCAGAATGCCGTTATCTGCGGGAACCAGCATCTTCGAAAGATTTACCGGATCAGCTTCAAGCCACGTTTTCCAGTTTTCTGGTTCGAGAATTACGGGCATTCGATCATGTAGAGTTGCTATCTGCTCATTTGCCGCAGTGGTGATAATGGTGCATGTAGTGATTTCGGGCTCTTCAGTATTCTTTGGCTTCCAGGTGTCCCACAATCCGGCAAATGCCATGGGCAAGCCATCAGTCCGGTGGATGTAATATGGTTGCTTCTTTTTACCTTCGATGCGCTCCCACTCATAAAAGCCGCTCGCTGGAATCAGGCAGTGGTTCCGCCCAACCAGATGCCGGTAATA
>CAIYWF010000063.1 GCA_903929845.1 uncultured Chlorobiaceae bacterium
ATACTTCAGTCAACCCCCTGCTTTCAGGTCGTTCAGAGGTTAACAAGGTTCTTGTGATTCTGGTCACTGCCGACAGAGGTTTGTGCGGTGCGTTTAATACCAATGCTATAAAGCTTGCGCATAAAATCATTCATGAGGATTATGCGACTCTTCACAGCAAGGGCGGAGTCAGCCTGATCTGTGCCGGTTCCCGAGGGTTTGATTTTTTCAGGAAAAGAGAATACAAGATCGTCAAGGGCTACTCCGCTGTTTTCCAGCACCTTGATTTCAGTACGGCCAAAGAGATTGCCGATACCGCCTCGGGCATGTATCTGCGCGGGGAGGTTGACAAAGTGGTGGTTGTTTACAATGAATTCAAGTCAGTGCTTGCCCCGCATCTTAGAGATGAAGTGATTCTCCCTATTGCTCCTGAAACTTCCGGCAAGGAGAGCAGCAGTGATTATATTTACGAGCCATCCCCTTCGGCGATTATAGACGTGCTGGTGCCAAAGCATCTTAATACCCAGATATGGAGAATGATGCTCGAATCGAATGCTGCAGAGCAGGCGGCCCGCATGTCGGCGATGGATTCGGCAACTGAAAATGCCAAGGAGCTCTTGCGCACACTCAACATCAGTTATAACCGTGCAAGGCAGGCTGCTATCACTACGGAACTCAGTGAAATCGTTTCAGGCGCCGATGCATTGACAAGCTGATATCGCTGTTGATGTTCCTTTTCAAGTAAAGCGCCTGCAAGGGCGCTTTTTTTTGTACACTCAATGCCGCAACAGGAGTTACTGTTATGCAACTCATTCAGGAAATGAATTATATTGCAGACTGAAAACTCATTGCACAGTCTTTTTTCATCTTTCAAGTAATGCATGGGCGTGAGCATGAAGATATACAAGTTTGGAGGTACTTCTCTGGGAACGGCCGGGCGGATTAAAAAAGTCGCCGATATTCTTGCCGGTGCATTACAAAAAGACAAGATTATTGTTGTTGTTTCGGCCATTCACCGCGTTACCGATCTGTTGCTTGACTCAGCTACAAAAGCCTGCAGTGGAGAGAGCAGTTACAGAACTACCCTTGATGAACTTGATCACCTGCATCTCTCGATAGCCGGCGAGCTTTTTTCCGGCAAGCGTCTTGATGAAGTCAGCGTTGCGATACGCGCCGATCTTTCTGACCTCAATAATATTGTGCAGGGCGTTTTTTTACTCAGAGAGCTTTCCGAAAAAAGTCTTGCGCTTGTCATGAGTTTCGGCGAACGTCTTTCCTCCACCATTGTCAGTTCATATGTGCAGGAGCGGGTGATGGCATCATTCTCTCTTTATGCCTGCGAACTGATTGTTACCGATGCCAATTATGCCGATGCCAGGGTTGACATGCACGCATCCGAACTCCAGATCAAAAAACGCCTTGCCTCCTTTGAAGGAGTGCCGGTGGTGACCGGATTTATTGCGGCGGCACCGGATGGAACGGTAACGACGCTTGGACGTGGAGGCTCCGATTATACGGCATCGATTCTCGGCGTAGCGCTTGGAGCTTCGGAAATCTGGATCTGGAGTGATGTTGACGGCTTTTTCAGCGCTGACCCCAAACGGGTTCGCGATGCGCGGATATTACCCTATATCAGTTATGCAGAAGCGATGGAGCTCTCTCATGCCGGAGCCAGAGTGCTGCATCCGCTTGCCGTTCAGCCTGCCATGAAAGCAGGCATTCCCTTGTTGATCAAAAATTCGTTCAACCCTGCGGCGAAAGGCACGCGCATAGAAAGAGCCACTCCTCTGGAACTCAGTTGTCCCCTGCCGGTAACAGGCCTTTCTTCCATCAATAATATTGTACTCCTGAACATGTCCGGGAGCGGTATGGTGGGAGTTCCTGGTATTGCATCGCGCCTCTTCAGTTGCCTTGCCCGGCACCGGATTAACATCATCTTCATATCACAGGCCTCATCTGAACAGTCAATTACTCTTGCTATCAACCCTGCGCAGGCTGCAAAAGCAAAAAAAATACTGGAGGAGGAATTCATCGGAGAGATCGGGTCACGTCAGATAGACCATCTCCTCATTCGCCGAAACCTGGCCATGATCGCTGTGGTCGGCAATAATATGTCGGGTCACCCTGGCGTCTCAGCCCAGTTGTTTGAAACGCTTGGTAAAAATGGCATCAATGTCATTGCCGTTGCCCAGGGTGCCAATGAAATGAATATCTCTCTTGTGATAGAGAGCCATGATGAAGATAAAGCTCTGAATTGCATTCATGAATCATTTTTCCTGTCACAGCGCAAGGTGCATCTATTTATTGCAGGCACCGGCACGATTGCCAAAAGCCTGATCAGCCAGATCAGTGCCCATCGTCTCAATCTGCAGCAGGATAACGATCTTGACGTGGTGGTCTGCGGGATGGCCAACACGAGCAAGATTGCACTGGATGATCACGGTATTAATCTCGAGAACTGGCAGGAACTTCTTCTGCCGAGAGTTGAACACCATGGAATTGAAGGCTACCTTCAGCTCATCAGGGTGAGAAACCTGCACAACACCATTTTTGTGGACTGTACAGCCAGCGCAAAGGTTGCAGAAATATATCCCGATCTGCTGCTTGCCAATATTTCTGTGGTGACGGCAAACAAGCTTGGTATGGCAGGTCCCTGGCCGCTCTACAGAAGGATAAGGGATGCCCAACGGAAAAGTAATGCCCGTTTTCTCTATGAAACCAATGTAGGTGCGGGACTGCCCATCATCAATACACTGCATGATCTCAAGAACAGCGGTGACAAGATTCTTTCTATTGAGGGCGTTCTTTCCGGTACCTTGAGCTTTATATTCAATGAACTGCGCAAAGGCGGCAAGTTCAGCGAAATTGTTCGTCGTGCCCAGAAGGCAGGGTACACTGAACCCGATCCGCGTGATGATCTTTCAGGGGCTGATTTTGCCCGGAAGTTTCTGATTCTTGGCCGTGAACTCGGCTTTACACTGGAGTACGACGATGTCGTTTGCGAGAGTCTGGTGCCCCCGAAGTATCGAGATGAGATGACTGTTCCTGAGTTTCTTGATCGACTGTCGAGTGTTGACGCATGGTACAGCGATGTCGCAGAAAAGGCGGCGTCTGAAGGGATGACTATTGCTTATGCCGGTGAGATCAGGGAAGGAAAGGCAACCATCGGGGTAAAACGGGTACCGCTCGCCAGCCCGATTGCTGGCCTCAGCGGATCTGAAAATATGGTGGTTTTTACGACAGAGCGCTACAGGGTAACTCCTCTTGTGGTTCGGGGCCCCGGCGCAGGCGCGGAGGTCACAGCAGGCGGTGTTTTTGCCGATATTCTTCGTATTGCAAGTTATCTGGTTTGAGGAAAATAGGCTTATGCGTGCAGAAATTGTTTCGGTCGGCGACGAACTGCTTAAAGGGCAGCGGGTAAATACTAATGCAGCTTTTATCTCTGCTGCTCTTGCTGGCATAGGAGTGCCAGTTGGAAGAGTTGTTGCCTGCTCTGACCGTGAAGATGAGATCGTTTCAGTGTTTGCTGAATCGCTTCAGCGGGCCGACATTGTTCTTGTCACCGGAGGTCTCGGGCCAACCAGAGATGACCGGACAAAAAAAGCAGTCCAACAGCTTCTCGGAAGAGGGACGGAGCTCAATCAGGAGGCATACCAGAATCTTGCGGTTCGGATAAAAAAATATGGCATGGAGATGTCGCCATCACTCCGGGAACAGGCTATGGTGATAGAGGGCTCTCAGGTTATTCCGAATACACGGGGAAGTGCTGCCGGGATGATTATTTCCTGCGGAGAGCAGTTTCAGAACCACTACCTGGTGTTGATGCCTGGTGTGCCATCCGAAATGCAGGCCATGATGGAACTCACGGTTGTTCCCTCTTTCGCCGCACTTTCAGAGACAGTCATCCGTCATACACCAGTTAAAACAATTGGTATCGGTGAATCGAGGCTTGCAGAGATGATTGTTGATGTTGAGGATCGCCTTCCTGAGGGAACGACTCTGGCCTATCTTCCCCATGCTGCAGGCGTCAACCTTATGATCAGTACCATCGGGCGTGACAGGGATGTGGTTGATCGTGATAATCGTAGCGTTGTTGAAGCCATTGTCCGGACGGCTGAAAAGTTTGTCTATGCGACCAGCGAGGTGACTCTTGAAGAGACAATTGCTGCGATGCTTTCTTGCAGAGGAGTGACTGTTGCTGTTGCTGAATCCTGTACCGGAGGCCTTCTTGCCAGCCGGTTGACCGATGTGCCCGGCTCATCATTCTACTTTCTCCAGGGGTTTGTGGTGTACAGCAACCAGGCAAAACACAACACTCTCGGAGTGCCGGAAGAGACCATCAAAAAGTTCGGGGCGGTGAGCGAAGAGGTCGCCCTGGCTTTGGCAACCGGATGCCTTGAAAAAAGCGGCGCCGATTTTGCGGTTGCGACAACCGGTATTGCCGGGCCCTCTGGAGGATCACCGGAAAAACCTGTTGGTACTTTGTGTCTGGCGATTGCCCAAAAAAACTCTGCCGATGTGCTTTCCCGAAGGCTTGTTCTACAGGGAGATCGTCAACAGAACAAGCTCCGCTTCACCGAAGCCGCCCTTCGTGAATTCTGGCAGTGCCTGCGACAGGCTTGAGCATGATTACCGTGTAAGGAGAGCTGCCCCGCCCCTTCTGGGGGTTGAAAACAAAGAGCATATTCCAATGAGCATTTTCTTCAATGCCGCAGGAATGGAAAATTGGTAGAAATTTATTTACAGAAAAGAAGGGATTTTCTGAATTGGTATAAAAGAAAGGCTGTTTTATCGATAAATTAATGGACAGATAAAAAATTGTAGCCTTTTACGAAAAGAGTATTGTTCTCCTGTTAGCCTATGGCAAGCATAGCAAGATTACCTGATATAGTTGCGAATAAAATTTCTGCGGGGGAAGTTGTTCAGCGCCCGGCATCGGTGGTTAAGGAGCTTCTTGAAAACTCCATTGATGCCGGTGCCAGCAGAATAACCGTTGCTATAAAGGATGCCGGAAAGGAGCTTATCCGCATTATGGATAATGGCGCAGGGATGGTGCGGGAAGATGCCCTTTTGTGTGTCGAACGATTTGCAACCAGCAAAATTACAGGGGTCGAAGATCTGGATTCACTGCACAGTCTCGGGTTCAGGGGAGAAGCGCTGGCAAGTATCTCTTCGGTCTCTCATTTCGAACTGAAAACCCGTACGGCAGCAGAGACGCTTGGGTTAAGGTTTCGCTACGAAGGAGGAGTTCTGGCCGAAGAGTCAGGGGTTCAGGGAGAACAGGGTACAACCATCAGCGTCAGGAACCTTTTCTACAATGTCCCCGCGCGGCGGAAGTTTCTTAAGTCAAACGCTACTGAGTATCATCATATTTTTGAGATTGTCAAGTCTTTCGTGCTGGCATACCCGGAAATCGAGTGGCGAATGTACAGTGATGATGATGAGCTTTTTCATGTCAAAAGTCCGGATATTCTGGAACGACTCAATGTCTTTTATGGCGATGATTTTGCCGCCAGTATGATTGAGCTTTCCGAAGAAAATGATTACCTCTCTATCCGGGGTTTTCTCGGCAAACCAGCCATGCAGAAACGCAAGAAACTCGATCAGTATTTTTTTATCAATCGGCGCCTTGTCCAGAACAGGATGCTCTCACAGGCAGTTCAGCAGGCCTACGGCGATTTGCTTGTTGACCGTCAGGCTCCTTTCGTGCTGCTTTTTCTTGGTATTGATCCTTCCCGTATTGATGTGAACGTGCATCCTGCAAAACTTGAGGTCAGATTTGACGACGAGCGCAATGTGCGTAACATGTTCTATCCGGTTATCAAGCGGAGCATACAGTTGCACGATTTCTCTCCAGACCTGGCAGCCCCGGAAAACGAGCCTTCGGTGCCCAGAAAATTTTCTTTCCCGGATATTCCCCATCGTGCCACTACGACGAATGACCTTTACCGAAATTATCGTGAAGGAGCGTTTCATGAACCTGCTGCTTCACGGGTATCTCCCTGGCATCAGCCCGACATCTTTCCGTCTCAGCCAGAGCGAGAGCTGCAGGAAGGTGATGAGCCGCTTGCGTCAGTTCTGCTTGCTCCAATCTATGACAATGATGTTGTTCCAAACCCGAAAGATGCCGAACCAAAAATCTGGCAGTTACATAACAAGTACCTGATATGCCAGATCAAGACAGGACTGATGATTATTGATCAGCATGTGGCGCATGAACGCGTGTTGTACGAACGTGCCGTTGATGTGATGCAGCAGAATGTTCCAAACTCCCAGCAACTGCTCTTTCCGCAGAAAGTCGAGTTTCGCCCTTGGGAGTACGAATTGTTTGAGGAAATCCGTGAAGATCTCTACCGGCTTGGTTTTAATCTGAGGCTGTTTGGCAACAGGACAGTCATGATTGAAGGAGTTCCCCAGGATGTCAAGTCGGGTACGGAGGCGACGATTTTGCAGGATATGATTACTGAATATCAGGAAAACGTCTCAAAACTCAAGCTCGACAGGCGTGATAATCTTGCCAAGTCCTATTCCTGCCGTAACGCCATCATGGCAGGCCAGAAACTCTCTCTTGAAGAGATGCGCTCACTCATCGACAACCTCTTTGCTACTCGTGAGCCCTACTCATGCCCGCACGGCAGGCCGGTCATTATCAAGCTTTCTCTTGACCAGCTTGACAAGATGTTCGGGAGAAAATAAACAGGCTCCTGCCAATGTTGATGACAAGAGCCTTTTCTCGACAAGCGAGTCCTGTGAGATCAGAAAGAAAAACTCATTGCTGCATTTACCTTTACCTCTTTAGGAAGCTCGTGGCCATCAATCGTAAACGTATTTGTAGCAAAAGCGCCATCAACATCCAGCAGAAAAAGTTTGAATCCGGCTGTTAACACATTACCGTTGGAACCGGCAAGGTTTTTGTAGGCGCCACCACGTAATTTTAGCCAAGATGCCGGTTTAAACTCAGCTCCCCCGCCAAAATTCCTGCTTTTGATTGAACTCCCTACAAGAGAACCAGGAGAAACTGTTTCATTTTCCGTTAAATCCAGATCGGCTGCCAATGAAACCCACCCGACAGGTTCAATCGCAACACCGGTACGAACCTGTGGTTTCAGCTCAACAGCGCTGCTTTGAACAGACGTTGCTTTTACAGTATCATGATAGATTGGGCCATCAAACTTTGGTGAGTTAATGTTTTTAGCCACAAGACCGATGTTGAGCCAGTTCTCATATTTGTACAGGGCGCCAATGTCAATACCAATTGACGAGGAGCTTTTTTTGTTATCGGTGATATCGTTGATAATGTCTTTTGCATTAACATTATTGGGTCTGTTGACCAGTAACACCTCATTCTGATACACTGTGCCGGTAATCACCTTGCCTGTAATACCCAGTCCCAGCTTACCTTTTTTGCCAATATCAAACGGGTGACCGTATGATACAGGTATTTCGATATACTGGAAAGCTTTCGTCATAACGCTGGTAGTATTTTTGTTCAGCGTGTTGGTGCCGGAAGCATTCAGGATGGGAAGGGTTTTATCAGTTATGGTCGACAGCGCAGTCGCCGGATCAATACCACTGCCATTCAACTGAGTATCAATAGCATTTGCCAATTGTGCGGCATTGACAGTAGCATCTTTAGCTGCGATTGCCTCAGTTAATTTTGTCAATTGTGTCGCTGAAAAGTATCCTGATGCTGTATTTCCTGTTCCAGCCGCATGAGCCAACCCTGCAACAGTGAGGGCAGCACCGGCAACTTGTGTGTTTGGCAGAATATTGGTCATGTCAGCTACTGGCATCACATAGCCTTCTAGTCCGCCATAAATGCCAAATGAGATGTTTTTGATGGAAATGCTGACCGGAGGCGATAACATTTATTGCAATATTACCTTTCCGTGTATTGATGTCATTAAAAATAGAGAGTGTTTTTACAACGTCACCCACTTCATTAACACCGGCTGTTGTTGTATTGAAGTTTTTTACGTTATCAAAATCAATATTTGAAAGGTGATCAATATTTTCTGCCAATCCATCACTGCCTCTAATACCAACACCAACACCGGCATTCAAGGCGAAAGAGGATTTACTGAACGCTCCGGCTGCGGGGTTCCAGTATGAAGTCAATGAGCCGTTGTTTCGGGCGACACCTGCGCCACCCATACCCATCGCTCCCGGAGTCTGGAATTCTACACCTTGCGCGATTCCAGGCATCGAAATGAGAAATGAAACAATTGCCACCATTTTTTTCATGCGGGACTCCTTTTATTTAGCGTGAGAAGAGATGAAATAATTTTGCTATACAAGGCAAAAAGCCAAAATTCTTAGTGAAATGAAAGTACTGAATTTAAGTAAATTTTACTGCTTAAAAAAGCAATTCAGCAAATCGAAGAAAATGCTCATTGTTTTAAAGCCCCGGCGGGGCGGCATGTTGGTAGCGAAAAACAAAGCCACCCTCCCTCTTTTTCTTTTGGTATCACTGGTTGAAGTGTCATGTTAAAAGGAGTTTCTTGGGAAGAGATCTGATCCTGACTTTTCTGTAATTACTGCTCAAGCTTCTCTTGCATTCTGAAAAATGTTTTCTTTTCAGTACATTAAGCAATCAGTTTTCAAAGCTTTTTTTTCTTATGCCCTTGTAGCTCAGTGGATAGAGCAACAGTTTCCTAAACTGTAGGTCGGCGGTTCGAGTCTGCCCGAGGGCACTTTTTTTAGCAGTCAGCTTTTCCTGTCCATTTCGGTATTTTTTTTGCTCGCATTTCAAGGTCGCCATTCCAAAAGTATGAAGCTTGTCAGAATTATTTTTTTCATTCTGTTGCTGCTTTTTGCGGTTGATGTCGGTCGCTACTTTTTTTATCCCAATGTTGAACAGTTGGTGGACGAAAATCCTTCCAAAACAGCGTTTATGGAGTACCGTGAGGCTGAGTGGAAACGAGATGGGTTCAGCGATAAAACAATTGAACAGAAATGGGTGCCGTTACGCAAGGTTTCACAGAACCTTATCAAGGCGGTTCTGATAGGCGAGGACGACAAGTTCTGGCAGCATGAGGGTTTTGATTATCAGGCGATTGAGCGAGCATTGGAAAAAAACATTCTTGCC
>CAIYWF010000064.1 GCA_903929845.1 uncultured Chlorobiaceae bacterium
CGGTCTCTTTGGTTCTACAAATCCGGTATGGACACGTCCAATCGGAAAAAAAAGTGTAGCGCTCAATGTGTCTGAGCCATGTTCACCATGTTTCGATAAAACTTGCCGCTACCATCACTACCGCTGTCTTGAAAATATTACGCCGAATAATGTCGCTAAGGTAATGGAAAAGTTGTGCAGCTCGTAACAATTGCAACGTTGTCAGTGTTACAATGGGTGCTGATAATCGGCGGTTCCCTGTTTTGTTAATGCCCCGTTGTTTGCTGCTGGATTGAGAAGCCATCAACCAGCGCCCACCACTCACCAGTTGCTCTCTGATGCAGATCGACGGTATGCATACCTGTCAGGTTCCACCTCTCATTGCCTGGCTGTACAACAGGCTTTTCCGACGCCAGCTCTTCGTAATAACTGTTTTCTGAAAGTTCAGTTATCCTGAATGCCCAGACTTTGGTGCCGTAGTTTGGGATCTCATCTTGTGCATATCGATAGATGGCTCCATTGTAAAGAATTACTCTTCCTCCAGGGCGAGCGAATTGGGGACTGTTGGAGACGACAGGACTTTTCGGGTGTTCTTTCCAGGGCCCGGCCAAGGTTTCAGCAATGAAAAGATGGAGGCTTTTTGACTTGCGCGCATAACTGAACAGGTACCAGTGGTTTTGGTAGTGAATAATTGATGGATCAACCGTTGGAGCAAAGCCTTTTTTGCCTTTGACAAGGGTTGCGGTATGCTGCCACTCATCAGGAAAATGCGTTGCCCGATAGAGTTGAATGCCGCCTGATCCCATACATTCAGGAATCATATAATAGTCGTCTTCTGCTATAAAGACATAGGGATAGGAAAGGTGAAAACGTTCTTTCAGAATGACATTGCGATACTCCCATTGCAACCCGTTATGGCTGAAGGCATAGGCAATTTCACCGATATTTCTTTTGTCGTTTAATACTTCAAAGAAAAGATGGTAGCCAGCCTCATTCTGTATCATAAAGGGATCGGCGACAAAACGGGCAGAAATATCGGTGACCTCTTTTGCGGTCAGCACAGGGTTTGTAATGCTTTTGGAGGGCAACAGCTTAAGAGGTGATACTCCTTCGTAGATGCCGATAGCCCATGTTTCCTTGCTTCGCCGCAGAACCTTTTTTTTGCAATGCTTTCTGTAGCGGCCGATGACGAGCGGTACAACAGTAATGATGAGAAGGCTGATCAGCAATGAAGGTATAGTCATGACTCTGTAGATGATTGATACAATGTCTTCGATTTTGCGTTTTTCGTGGTTATGTTGAAATAGCATGTGATGAAAGCTTTTTCAGCATCTCATGTAATGCTTTAGAAACTTCGTCAGGCTCAATATCGATAATGTCAGGTGTTTGCGATATGATAACCTTCTGTATAGTGCTCAGAGGTCCGAACTGGGTACGATCAACGGGATATTCTCTATAGAGGGCTATCAGCGGAGTGTCGGAGCATGCAGCAATATGAACCAGGGATGTGTCGGGTGTGATGAGGAGCTTGAGCTTTTTGACAATTTCGCCTACCTCATAGATGTTTCGGGTTGAGGGGGATTTTATGACGTTGGTATGTGGTTGTTCGAGTTGTCTTTTTTCTTCAAGATCTTGAGGAGTTGAAAAGATTATAAAAAGTTGGTCAGGGAAAGCTCGAATAAGTTCAGACCATTGTTGAAGTGTCCGGTGTCCTCCAATGTGGCCTGCACTAATATTGATGCCGATGTATTTGTCTTGCTGAAGTCTCTCTATGAAAGATGCAGTTTCTGCCGAAACGGGCATGATCGGCAAATATGGTCTACACGGATGCTCAAATGTTTTATTGCCGAAGATGCTCAGAAGTGAAAGGTTTTTTAATGACTCATGGGTATTCGGCTCAAGGAAGATGAGGTGGTCGAACAGACCTTCGTGATAGGGGCTGAAGTGACTTATTTTATGTCGGGCACGAATAAGCATGGACTGCACAAGAAAATGGACAGAGGGGTGATCTTTGGGGTTGAAAAGCAGGTCAAATCTTTTTGAGAGCAGCTCTTTGTAATATCGCCTCATGTTCTTTTTGGCATGATACACTGCTGTAATATTGGTGTCAGCGCTGAAAAAATTGAAGATAATCTGACTGAAAGTGATGATGTAGATTGAAAGCTCCGGGTACTCCCTTCTGAGTGTACCGATTAGCGGGGTGAGCAAAATACAGTCACCATAGCATTCGCGGGCAAGAATGACGATGCTTTCTGGTGCTTTCTGAAGGAGCGGCTTTGTTCTTCTCCGTTTGGCGATGATCTGGAGGGTTTTTGCAAAGCGCTTGCGAAATAACCAGTTATCCTTTTTCATATTCTGGTAATGAGAGTTTCTTATTTTATTACTTCTGCAATCAGCAACTCGTACTGGGTCACGACTTTTTGTAGCGCAAATTTTTCTTCTACAATTTTACGAGCTGCTTTTCCTGCCTGCCTGTAATCAGATTGTAACAATCTTATGACACCATCAGCCAATTCGTTGCTGTTATAAGGCTGTACAATATTGCCTGATGTGTTGTTCACAATCACATCAACTAATCCACAGCCTGATGTTGCGACTACTGGTATGCCTGATGCCATAGATTCGAGCGCGCTCATTGACATACCTTCCGCCGGTGAAGGCATTATTGTAATATCCACTTCTGAGAGTATTTCAGGTATATCTTTTCTGAATCCGGTAAATTGTACTCTGTCCGATATCTTCAGTTTTTTCGTTAACTCTTTTAATTTTTGTTCAATACGTCCTGTTCCTACAATAATGAAATGAATCTTCGTGATTTTTTCAGCTATTTTCGGAATTGCATTGATAAAGCATTCCAGCCCTTTATTTTCGTCAAGTCTGCTGATTACTGCCGCGACATATTGATCCGATTTGAGGCGGCATTTTTCTGCTTTTGTTTGGTTGAAACGGAGAAGGTCTATCCCATCATAAATAACGGTGATTTTATTTTCTGGCAGAGAATAATCTTCAATAAGTTCTCGTTTGATTTTATCTGAAATCGCAATAATTCTGTTAACTA
>CAIYWF010000065.1 GCA_903929845.1 uncultured Chlorobiaceae bacterium
ACCATCAAACTTAAGACTGCCGAACTCAACAAAGGACTTGTTTTTTCCGATGGTTGCCATTTGTCCTTTATCCCTGTATCGGAATGCTTTTCTTGCCTTGGTTTTGAGGTCAAGCATAATATTTTTACCAATGAATCTACCCTGCTGCAAAGCAACCGGAGCAAGTCCAGGCAAGATGCTTCCGTTTTGAGAAACAAAGTGAGCAAGGTCGCCTCCGACAAATATTTCGGGATGTCCTGGAATACTGAGATCTTCGCAGACAATGATCCGGCCGATCTGGTCGGTCTCCACTCCGGTCATGGTTTTGCCAATTCCAATAGCGGTAACACCAGCAGCCCATAGCACCGTTGCAGCCTCGATGCGTTCATTGCCGATTTGCACTCCATCAGCATCAACATCGCTGACCATGCTGTTTGTCCAGACTTGCACACCGAGCTTCTCAAGCGAACGTGTTGCCTTGCTTGCCAAATCTGGAGAAAAAGAGCCGAGAATTCGCGGCGCAGCTTCAACAATAAAAATTCTGGTCAGTTTCGGGTCGATATTCCGGTAAAATTTTGAAAGCGTGTACCGGCTCATTTCACCAATTGATCCAGCAAGCTCCACACCGGTCGGCCCCCCGCCTACAATGACAAAAGTAAGGAGTTTCTTACGTTCAACAAAATCGTTTGTTCTTTCGGCACATTCATAAGCCTCCATAACCCGGCGGCGTATCTCTTTTGCCTGGGCAAGAGTTTTAAGGCCTGGAGCAAACTCTTCCCACTCGTTGTGGCCGAAATAGTGGTGTTGAACTCCGCAGGCCAGAATCAGATAATCGTAAGGAATATCGCTGAAATCGGTAACAACAATTCTGTTTTCAATATCAATGCGTTCTACGGTGCCCTTGAAGACGGTGATGTTCTGGTCGTTGGCCAGCATATTTCTCAGTGGCGCGGCAATATCGCCCTCTCCCAGAGCCGCCATAGCCACCTGATAAAGGAGTGGCTGAAACAGGTGGTAGTTTTTTCTGTCGATGAGGGTAACCTCGATATCGGGTTTGTTTCCAAGAACCCTGGCGGCATTGAGCCCTGCAAATCCGCCGCCTACAATTACAACCCTCTTTTTCATTTCCAGTATCACCATTAATAAAATACTTGAACTATTTCCGCATTCTTTGTTCCGCAAGATAACTGGATAGTAGAAATTTCCGAATCTGTTCGGGATTTACTGATAGGAATCAGGTGAGGCGTTCTATGATGTCAGCCTGCAGCGGAAATTTTTGTTGCAGCGAGCCTCTGTCGGCAAAAGTAAAGTCACGGAAATCAAATCCTGGCGCCACAACACAACTGACCAGAGCGTACTGGTCTGTATCAGTTGCATAATCCAGGCAGGCACCAAACCAGGTTCCAGCGGGAACCCATGCCTGGAGTACCTGATGTTTGTCAGGTGAATGGCCAAGTATAAATGAAATGGGGTCACCTGTTTCGGGAAATACATGCACAGTCAGGGGATCACCTGCATGGAAAAACCAGAGTTCATCGGAATTAATCTTATGCAGCTTGGAGTGCTCCGCGCCTTTCAGCAAGTAATGGATGGCTGTAGCATAAGAGCGCATGCCGTTGAAACGGCTGCTTTTGGTAAAGGCATACGATCCTCCGCTCCGATAAGTTTCACGATAAAAGCCACCTTCAGGATGGGGTGAAAGCTTCAGACTCTCTATCCAGAATTCAGCTTTTTGCATGGAGCTTTTCCCTGATTTTTCCGGTTTTCTGGCGCGATGCCTCGGCAAGTTTCTTGCGGAACTCAAGCAGGGCTGCCATCAGAACTTCATCGGACAGTGCAAGTATTTGAACCGCAAGCAGCGCCGCATTACGGGCATTGTCAATTCCGACGGTAGCCACCGGAATACCTGCAGGCATTTGCACAATAGAGTACAGCGAGTCCTGCCCGTTGAGTTTCTTGCTGAAAATCGGTACACCTATAACCGGCAGTACCGTCATGGCAGCCGTAACACCGGGAAGGTGCGCAGCTCCGCCAGCTCCTGCAATAATGACCTTCAGGCCGCGTTCAATGGCCGAAGAGGCATAGTGTTCAAGGTCTTGCGGTGTGCGGTGCGCTGAAATAACCGAGATCTCTGAAACGATATTAAAATCATCAAGAGCCTCCGCAGCCTCCTTCATGATATCAAAATCAGAGTCTGAACCCATGATGATGCCGACAATCGGTCTGTTATTATCTGTTTTTTGTCTCATACAAAGGCACTTCTGATGAATTATTCGTGAGCGAGTTGAGCATAAATGATTGAGATCTCAATTTGCAGGGAAACCCGAAACGATGTCGCTCCTGGCAAGCCTCGTAGGGGCGACCTGTTGGTAACCCAGAGAAACAATGAATTCAAGCCGGTTATGGGCTAATGATTTATGAAATTGCCGAGTTTTATGTATTTTCACGAGAACCAATTTAAAAAAATTATCCTTGTTGAGGAAGAGAACAATGGCAACCAATCTCGCAGTAAAGTACAGCAATCCCGGCCCCCGTTATACCAGTTATCCTACCATTCCATCATGGAGTACCGATGGTGTTACCCAGGAGCAGTGGAAAGAGGCGATGGTTAAAGGCTTTAACGACAGCAACGAGACCACCGGTATCAGTCTGTACATTCAT
>CAIYWF010000066.1 GCA_903929845.1 uncultured Chlorobiaceae bacterium
AGTTGTTGCATCGTCTACCGATAATGTGTTGACCGGGCTGCTTCGTTATGACACCGATGTGGATAATGGTATTGCCGGTGTTATAAGAGAGCAGAAGATCACCGATTTGATTTTGGGACTCCACCACCAGAACGTTCTCACCGACAGTTTTCTCGGAAGTTCATCAGAAAAAATTCTTGGCAGAAGTAATGTCACAACCTTTATTTATAAGCCTTTCCAGCCACTCTCCACCATCAAGCGAACGATTATCGTTATTCCGGAGGATGCCGAAAATGAGATCGGTTTTGCGCTCTGGATGCAAAGGGTCATTAACATTATAAAGAATACTGGTAGCAAACTGATGGTTTACGCATCAAAACAAACCATTGCCTGTCTGAAAGAAGCCTATGCTGAAAATCTACCTAATGCCGATTACAAAGTGTTAAAGGAATGGGATGATTTTCTGGTACTGTCAAGAGAGATAAAACATGACGATAACCTCATTATTGTTATGAGCCGTAAAAATCACCCCTCTTATCACACGAAGATGGCCAGGATTCCAGCCTACCTCAACAGGTATTTCCAGAAAAACAGCTATATACTCATTTATCCTGTCCAGACCGGTATACCAGAAGACACCTATGAAGACACTCCCGTTCAACCACTCAAAAAATCCATTATCAGCAGCGTTGAAAACCTCAAAAAAATCCTTGCAAAAGTAAAATTAGGGGGACGAAAGTGATATTCAGCACTTCTCAGGATAATTTATTACGAACGGTTCTTCTCTCCCTGTTGTTGATGGTTTCACTATCGGTATGCAATGGAGCGCCGAACCGAAAAGTAACTGAAAAACCTAAAGTTATGACAGAACAGCAGCACAAGGCCAATCCTTACTACTCCCGTACCGTCACAACCACTCTTACTCTTTCCGATGCAGTATGGAAGAAGGTACTATCTCCTGCGGTCTATGAAGTGGCGCGCCATGGGTCAACTGAGCAGGCATTTACAGGAAAGTATTGGGATTATGAGGGAAGAGGAACTTACTTTTGTGCGGCATGCGGTAATATGCTCTTCCGCTCAGATGCCAAGTTTTCCAGTACATGCGGATGGCCAAGTTTTTTTGAAACTGTACGGTCGAATAGTGTCTTGTATCGGAAAGACCTGTCATTCGGGATGGAGAGAACGGAAGTTGTGTGCGGACGCTGCAAAGCACACCTTGGGCATGTTTTCGACGACGGACCGCCCCCTACAGGAAAACGTTTCTGTATGAACTCTATTTTACTCGAGTTCGAACCGGATAAATCTTGAATCTCACCCCTTTGCTGCAAGATTGTTTTACGGGAGCTTGAGTGAAAGCATTTCTATTGAAAATGTTATGTTATGCTACGTCAAACAAGGAGAGAAATTTCGGTAACAGGCAGGATTGGTCAAACATGAACTGGCAAAGTTCAGGAGCCGGATGTTCTGATTGTCAGAAAGGGGCTCAGAAAAACAGGGATTCGAAAGTTTCAGTGGATAAGCGTCTAAATAATAAAAGAAATTATGAGCAATAAGCCGATGCAGAGGTTTTTCAGGATTCATGCCGCTATCGGAATATGCATACCGATATTGTTGTACGGATGTGGAGCGGGCAGTGGAGGTAACAATGCCAAACAGCAGGAGCGCCCAACGTTGTCGGTTGCAACTGTTCAGCGTTCAGACGCAACCATTACAACGGGATATGCCGCCTTGCTTGAAGGGAAGGTAAATGTTGAAATTCGTCCCCAGGTTGATGGTACTCTCCAGACTATTTATGTTGATGAAGGAGCCTTTGTCAAGGCGGGTCAGTCGCTGTTCAAGATTGATGATCAGGTTTATCGCGAGGAGTATAACGGCGCTTTGGCGGCCCAACATGCGGCAGAGGCGCGACTTGTTGCAGCAAAGATAGATATGGATAAACTGGTGCCGCTGGTTCAGAGCAATGTGGTTTCTGATATTCAGCTTAAAGGTGCAACGGCCAATTATCATGTGGCAAAAGCGACTCTGGAGCAGGCTAAGGCGGCTCTCCGTTCTGCATCGGTCAATCTTGGTTATACGGTTATCAAGGCTCCTGTAAGCGGTTATATCGGAAAAATTCCCTTAAGAATCGGGAGTCTTGTCACAAAAAATCAGGCAGGATGGTTGACAATTCTCAGTGATGTCAGCGAGGTTTATGCCTATTTCAGTATGAGTGAACTCGACTATATCCGGTTCAAGAAGCAATTTACTGGCTCCTCAATGCAGCAGACGCTGCATAAGGTTCCTCCGGTTTCATTGCTGCTGGCCGATGGCAGTCGTTTCAGCGAAAAAGGCTCTCTTACAACGGTCAGCGGGCAGTTTGATCAGGCGACGGGGTCGGTCAGGG
>CAIYWF010000067.1 GCA_903929845.1 uncultured Chlorobiaceae bacterium
CCTACTGTCTGCTTCAGCAGGTCTTCCATATCGCGGAGGTCATGGCCGGAAATCAGGATGCCCGGATTTTTGCCCACACCGGTATTTACCGTGGTGACTTCGGGATGACCATAGGTGGAGGTGTTAGCTTTGTCAAGCAGTGCCATTGCCTTGACGGCGATTCCACCGGTTTCAAGCACCAGTGCAGTCAGTTCGTCTGCCGACAGCTCTTTGGTGATCGCCGCAAGCCCTTTTACATAAAAAGCATAGATATCGTCATCATGATAATCGAGCACTGCCGCATGGTCTGTATAGGCAGCAAGTCCCTTCAGACCAAAAAGCACAAGGCTTTTAAGAGAGCGCAAGTCTTCATTTTCACTCAAGCTCTCAAGACCGACTTCAAGAGCTTTCGAAAGAAAATCCTCCTTTGAACTTCCATTCCAGTGTGCGGCATCATGATACGGCTGATGTACGAGCGTAGCATTCAGTTCATAGCTCATGGCAAGGGTCTTGCGTATCTGTGCAACTATTGCATCCTCATCAAAGTTGGTGTTGGTTACTGTAACAAAAAGTGATTCGCTGATAAGCTGGCCAACCTTCCTTGAGACACTTCCCTCATGTTTTTCGGCAGCCAGTGCCAGCCCTTCTGTAGCATAGACCAGCACGTCCTGAAGCTGGGCAGTAGGTTCATCTTTTCCGCATACCCCACGCACCGTACACCCTGTACCATGAATGCTTTCCTGACATTGATTACAAGACATTCCCATCTTTCTTTCCTCCATTATAGGTTATTGATTGTTTACATCCGGTGAGAACAAAAAAAACAAAATTGTAGTCGGAATGGTGCGCACTGTTTTCACACCCATTCTTCCGATAAGGTCTTGCCTTGCAGACTGATGAGCACTTTTTTAACCGGCACCCTCCGCTTGGCCTTTCGCAGCGCTTCAGCAACAATTGACATCAGTCCGCCACAACATGGCACCTCCATAATGGCTACGGTGATGGTGTTGATGTGCGACAGATCGATCATGGCGGCCAGTTTGTCGATATAGATATCCATCTCTGAATCAAGCTTCGGGCAGGCTATTGCAAGACTTTTTCCTTGCATGAAGGAGCCATGGAAGTCACCCACAGCAAATGCGCAACAATCGGCTGCAAGCAAGAGATCAGACCTTTGGAAATACGGGGCCTGCGGTGAAACGAGGTGAAGTTGGATGGGCCACTGGCGGAGTGCGCTTTGAACTGGTGCACCAGGCATCATGGCAACCGCTGCTTCAGATTTATCATGAGCACTGAAATCAATAGCCCTGCTGCCTGGGCATCCGCCAGCATGAGGTTCATGTTGGTGGCCTGCATGTGCATGCTGAGTTGCCGGTTGGCGAACAGCTTCATTGTCAAGCGGATTGGCAATTCCCTGCTCTTCGAGGTATTCAAGTGCCTGTTGCACAAAGTCGCTCTGGCCGTGATCCATCAGATGATGAAGATGGGCCGCTATGACATTTGCTCCACCTTTTGCAATACTTTCATGCAGAACGCGCTTTTCGTCGTAGGGTTCAGCTTCACGGGTTTCGATCTTCATCGCTCCGGTCGGGCAGTGACCTATACAGGCTCCAAGACCATCGCAAAAAAGGTCGCTGATGAGACGGGCTTTGCCGTCAATCACCTGCAACGCTCCCTCTGGACAACCCGGAATGCAGTCGCCGCAACCGGTACATCTTTTTTCATCTATGGTGATAATCTGACGTTTCATTGTTGATTACTCCTTTTACAGGTTCAATTTCAACTGATTGTTGTTGCTTTTTGATGCACTGGATTTGCCGCTTCAAGGTCCCGAAGCAGCTTGCCAATGGTGACCTTTTCAAACTCGCTCTGAACAACCTGCTCAATGCGCATGATTTCGTGACGCAGCACACACCGTGCACGATTGCCGCAAATCTGCTTGCGGAACATGCATTCCGATACCTGCACCTTGCCCTGAAAAATTTCAATCAGTTCCGTTACTGTGATCTCATCCGGATTCTTTTGCATCATAAACCCGCCCTGAACTCCCTCCTTTGAAACAATCAGGTTGTGGCGAATCATCTGCTGGAGCAATCGGCGCAGAAATTGGTACGGGATATCATGTTCGGTTGCAATACTCTTTGCCGACATATAACTCCCCTTCTTTGCAGCAAGCGCCAACAGGGCTCGTATAGCGTAATCCGTATTCTTGGTCAGTACTTTCATAGTTGTTCATTTAATTGATACTAATATAGTATCAATTAAATGTAAAGCAAAACTTATTTTTTCTTCGGGTACGCTTTAAAAAAATACCCGCATGAATAATCTGGTCAATGGCAAACGACACCCTCGTCGGCAACGATGCCGATACCATCTATGGTAGTATCGGCAATATCAAAATCAATGGTGACAGGAATACCTGAAAGAGCTTGATTAGCGAATCAGAAATGGTGGAGAACTGGACGGAACAGCAAGAATCGTTGATCAATCTTTTTGCGTGTTAGCATTGTAGAGGGCCGGGAACTCATTGGGCCGAAGAACAATTCTGATCCATACAAGCCGCACCAATTGCATCAAACTCTTTTATTATGTACACTACTACGGTTTTTAAAGAACAACGAACAAGCATTAACCATGAATATTGACCGGCGCCTCTTTCAGTTGCTTAAAGAAGAACGAACGCCGTTTATCTTTTCGATTATATCGGGAATTCTTGCTGCGGGAATGCTGGTTGCACAGGCTTACTACCTCAGCCAGGTGATTGACAGCGCCTTTATCCAGAAGAGCGGCATGGAGAGGCTCCTCCTACCGCTCGGCCTCTTTGGACTCTTCAGCACTCTGCGCATGGCCTTCAACTGGTTCTCGCATACTGAAGCAAATCGTGGCACGCTCTTCATCCGCAAGAAAGTGTTCACCCGTCTCACCAGCACGGTAAGCGCTCTCGGGCCGATCTATGCCAAATCGGTGCAGAGCGGACAGCTCAGTACCACTCTCCTGAAGGGGGTTGAAGCGCTCGATGCCTATTACAGCCAGTACATTCCTCAGATCTTTTTTGCTCTCTTCACGCCGCTCCTGATCGCTGGCATAATCCTGCCTGGCGACCCGATCTCTGGAGGTATCATGCTCGGGACTGCGCCTCTTATACCACTCTTCATGATCCTGATCGGGAAATCGGCCAGCGCGATGACGGAAAAGCAGTGGAAAACCATGAGCCGGATGAGCGGCTTCTTTCTTGATGTGCTGCAAGGTTTGCCGACCTTGAAACTCTTTGCACAGAGCAGACGGCAGCACGATGCCATTGAAGAGTCGGGCGAAAGCGTCCGCCACGCCACCATGCGCGTGCTGAAAGTGGCCTTTCTCTCCTCCCTGACGCGTGAACTGGTGGGCACCATCGGCATGGCCATTATTGCTGTCGGCATCGGTCTCCGACTTATGGGTGGAAAACTCACCTTTCAGCACGCACTTTTTGTGCTGATTCTTACACCGGACTTCTATCTCCCGCTACGCCAGCTCGGCACAAAATTTCATGCCGGTATGGAAGGTGTCAGCGCTTCAAAAGAGATCTTTGCCAGTCTCGATCATAGCCTCCCTGTGTCCGTGCAGAAGCCTGCCTTTGCCGTGCAGGAGAGTGCCGGAAAGAGACCCATTGTGCTCACTGATGTCAGTTACACCTACCCCGGAGGAGCGCAGCCAGCGCTTGAGGGTATCAATGCCACCATTCCCGTCGGTAAAACCACAGCCATCATTGGCCCGAGCGGTGCTGGAAAGAGTACCCTGATCAACCTGCTTCTCCGCTTTCAGGAGCCCGGCGAAGGGCGAATCACCATCGATGACAACCCGATTCATACCATCCCGCTTGAAGAGTGGCACAGACAGATTTCATGGGTTCCGCAGCATCCCTATCTTTTCAACGCCACGCTGGGAGAGAATATTCTCCTCGCAAAACCGGAGGCTTCAGCAGTGGAGATGGAAAGCGCTCTGAAAAAGACTGGCCTCACCACCTTTGTCAGTACGCTGCCCGAGGGTCTTGAGACCATGATCGGCGAAGAGGGCGCACGGCTGAGCGGAGGAGAGGCGCAACGGGTGGCGCTTGCCCGCGCGTTCCTGAAAAACGCTCCGTTGCTGGTGCTCGATGAACCAACCTCGCACACCGACCCTGAACTGGAAGCCGCCCTGCGCAGCTCTATTCAGGAGCTGATGAGAGGAAGAACCACCGTCATCATTGCACACAGGCTTGAAACCATACGTTCAGCCGAACAGATCATCGTCATCAGCGGGGGAAAAATCACCCAATGCGGCACTCACGAGGTGCTGATCGCCAACGAGGGCTTTTACCACGACAGCCTGCTTCTGCAACAGGAGAGACAATCATGAAAACATTTTTTCGCCTCATTGCACTGGTTAAACCATACTTCTGGTGGATGGCCCTTGCGGCACTCATCGGCTTTGCCACAACCGGCAGCGGCATCGGGCTTCTGATGACCTCCGCTTACATCATCGCCAAGGCGGCCATGCAACCGCCTATGGTGACGCTGCAGCTTGGCATCGTCGGCGTACGCTTTTTCGGCCTTGCACGGGGAGTGTTCAGGTATGCTGAACGGCTCATCTCCCATAATATCACTTTCAGGATTCTCGCGAAACTGCGACTCTGGTTTTACGACGCCATTGAGCCCCTCGCACCGGCGCGCCTCATGCACTTTAAAAGCGGCGACCTGCTGCAAAGGGTTGTTGACGACATCCAGAGCCTTGAAAACATTTACACCAGAGTACTTGGCCCACCGCTCACCGCACTGCTTGTGGCCGCGCTGATGTGGTTTCTCCTCGGCGTCTACTCCCTGCATGCCGCGCTGCTTATCCTCTTTTTCCATACCCTTGCTGGAATCGGCGTACCACTGCTCACTAAACAGTTGAGCCGAGGCATATCGGTCGGCATCATGAACTACAAGGCAGAGCAGCAGGTGCTGGCGCTTGACCTCTTCCAGGGCATCGGAGAGCTGCAACTCTACGGAAAGCTACCGGCACACCTCTCCGCCATGCATAACGCCGAAACCGGCAAGCTCCAGCTTCAGAGAAAAAACGCCATCATCGAAGGGCTGCACGAATCGCTCACCGGGCTACTCATGAACGGCGCCCTCATTGCCATTCTTTGGGCGCTTATTCCCTCCATCTCCACCGGCACGGTCAACGGCATTTCCCTCACCGTCATTACTCTCGCCGTCATTGCCTCGTTTGAGCCCTTTCTCCCGCTGCCATCGACTCTCAAGCACCTCGAAGCCGACCAGCACGCCGGAGAGCGCCTCTTTGAAATTCTTGATGCAAAGCCGGAGACCGTCGCCCCGGCCTCTCCCCTGCCCTTTCCGGCAGACCATGCCATTCAGGTGGAGAAACTCAGCTTCACCTACCCCGGCAGCGCAGCAAAAGCGCTCGACTGTCTCAGCTTCACCGTTCTTACGGGAGAGCATATCGCCATTGTCGGCCCGAGCGGCGCCGGAAAGTCGACCATCACCTCGCTCTTCATGCGCTTCTGGAACAGCAGCGAAGGGAGCATCACCATCGGTGGCGAGAACATCACCCTCTTCGACCCTGAAGATCTTCGGCGTAACATAGCCCTCGTCTCGCAGCGTACCTACCTCTTCGCCGAAACAATCCGAGAAAACCTGACCCTCGCCGCACCAGAGGCCACTGACGATAAACTCATAAAAGCGCTTACCGCCGCCGGGCTCAGCCACTTCACCTCAAAACTCGACGAATGGTGCGGTCAGCACGGTATGAAGCTCAGCGGAGGAGAGCGTCAGCGCATCGCCATCGCTCGCGTCCTGCTGCAACATGCGCCGATCATGATTCTCGATGAAGCAACCGCCAACCTCGACGGGGTGACGGAGAGAGAGGTGTCAGAGACCCTGAACACCATCAGTGCGGGGAAGACGCTGATAACGATTACTCATCGGTTAAAGGCGATGGAACAGTATGACCGGATTCTTGTGCTTGAGAAAGGGCAGATTGTGGAGCAGGGCGTGCATGGGGAGTTAATGGCCGGGAATGGGCTTTATCGGAGAATGTGGGAGTTGCAGCATGTGATGGAGGTTGTGGGGTGAGTGATTAAAAAACATTTTTGAAAGCTGCTTCAACCGAACCTTACCATGCTGCAGACTACAGGGCACGCATATATCAACCGTCCCTTTGGTTCCGACACTACTGCGGAATATTGAGACACTCTCCATAATAAAATGATCCAGCAAGAATGGCTTTATAATATTTTTTGGATTGCAAGATAGTACTTAATACGAGCGAGTTGATCCACAAAGGCTTCAGGTGTTACTATGATGATACCTGAATAGGGATGATCAAGGGCAACAATCAAAAGAAGTACAAGAGTAATTATTCCTGCAAGTGATGCAACCATAAAAGACTGTGCCCACAAATTCTCCATCCCAAAGAGAAAGCTGAACCCTATGGTAATTATTGCACCGACAATCATCACACTCCACATGAAGTCAGGAATACCTTCTTTGGCTGCTTGCACTCTATGATTTCGTGCGTTATAAAAGTTATTCAGCCTGCTGATAATTTCCTGATACCAAATTTTTTGATGCTCATTGGCGGGTTTGATTTCTGTCACCAGGGTAAAAATACGCGCGATCGATTTCACCGCCTTTTCACTTGTTTCTTCTTTAGCCATCAATGCCCACTCTTCATTGATAACGATATTGGTATAGTTAACTATTTCCTTCGAAACCAATGATTTCTGTGGCTCATCAAAGACTTGCATGTCCCGCAGAACCGATGCCATACACTGTACCTCTTCCTGAACTCTGCTATCGGCGTCACGAAACATCTCCCACTCCACAATTACAACAAAAGCAAGCAAAACAGCATAAATAACACCAACTACCGCATAAATAAATCCGGCGACTTCATTATGCTTGGCCATGAATGAATGCCCATAAACTTTTCTGACGATCCCTAGGCATAACACCGAAACAGCCATTACCAACCCAGTCACACTGACAAGAAACCAAACATCCGTCATAAATGTAAGCGTTTGAAATCGCTGATAAAAGCTCCCCGCCACAAGGGGCGGGGAGTTTCATTAAAATAAGGCAGAAACTTCACCGCAAGCGGTGAGGATTTCTACCAAAGGAGAGTAATGCTTACATTTTTGACTTATCGTAAGCATCAAGCAACACAACCTCCTCAGAAAGCTCTTCACGTTCAAAGAACGTCTTAACCCCTTCATTTGCTCCACAGATATAGACGTCACAATCAATATTCATTTTCTGCTTCTCGAATATTATTGTGCGTACTGCTTCTTCAACGAGGGACTGAAGCGCTGTCATATCAAAAGCTACTTTGGCCGGGTTTTTAGAGGCAATCTCTACAAGTTTTTTTCTGAATGAGTGAATTGCCACATGATCCAGTTCACCTGAAAGTGTCAATTTGGTAATGTCACCATCCTGATCAACAGTCATCGTGAAATGTTCTACACTGCCAACCGGTACTAGGCGAACCTGAACTTTGACACGATTTTGAGTTTCTGGAAGCTTGACAGTAAGATTATCAGCATCAAAATCCTGATACTCCTTTCCATCAATCCATGCTTTTTCAATCTTGCAACATCCTGCTGGCAGAATATCAGGGGCAACACGAAGAATGTTGTCCTTGAAACCATGA
>CAIYWF010000068.1 GCA_903929845.1 uncultured Chlorobiaceae bacterium
TCTGTTGCGCCAGAAACACCATATCATCAGTGACTATTGCTGGACGTGCCATATTCTGTATGCTTCTTGTTTGCCAAAATACGGACAAAATCAATTCATACAGAATTATACATTATGATTATCTTGATTGCAAATTGGAATAAGAACTTATTCGTAAATAAGCTGAGTTTCGCAAAAACCATCAATTATGCTTTTTTAAAGCATAAAAAATCATCAGAAAATTATAAATAGTTGGCAAAACGGCGGCTATTTTGCAGTCATGTACTATTAGGAATTATTTACGAATAAGTTCTAAGATTGTTGTGATTTTATCGGGCACATTTGAAATGATCAAGAATATGCTCCGCAATAATATCGACAGAGAGATCGTTCATACACCGAAAGTGACCTTTCGGGCAATGATCCCTACCAATATGCGAACAGGGTCTGCAAGGAAGTCCTTCGACCTGAAACAGATCGTACGGCACATGATAGGGAAGGAAACCAAATGCTGAGGATGAAGAACCAAAGAGAACAAAAAGCTTTTTACCGAACGCTGAGGCTATATGCATCAGCCCTGTGTCGTTACACAACACGGCGTCAGATCGTTCAAGAATCGCTGCGGTTTGCATGAGCGAGCAGCTTCCGGCAAGGTTAAGCACCATTGGTCGTAACAGATCAGGCAAAGCGGCTATGATTTCTGATGCCTGCGGAGCATCCTCTTTTCCTCCGAGAAGAAGAACCTGTAACTGCATTTCTCTGAGCAGAAGGATGAGCAGTGCGGCAAAGCTGCGTGGAGGGTAACGCTTAGTAAAATGTTTCGCTCCAAAGCAGAGTGCAAGAGTTTTTTTGCCGCAGTCAAAAAAGGTGCTGGCAAAGGTTCTTTCGCTGGAAGTGGGATAGAGTTCGCACGCAAGGGAATCTCCAGAGAGTGCAACCTCTTTCAGTGAATCACGATAGCGGTCAACCACGCTCCGATAGGTACCGTAGATATTTATTTTGCATTGCACGAGCAACCATTTTTTCCAGTTGGTTTTGCGGTAGCGTACAAGATGCTGCTTATGAAGCGAACGGACAATCGTTTGCGAACGGAGATTATTCTGCAAGTCAACCACAAGATCATAACCGCCAGCGGGGGGGGCTTCGATTGTATATATCGTAGAGATGCGGGGATTTGCCTCAAGGAGGGATACATACGACGCTTTGGTGCAGTAGTCAATCCTGGCGGACGGCCAAGTTGTCTTTATACTCCTGAGCAACGGCGTAGTAAGAACGATATCTCCGATGGAACTGAGCCTTATGACCAGTATTGTTTTGATTTGCTGCATTGACACTTACGACCAGAACTCCCACCAGGCTTTGTAACCGGCTGGTTTTTTATCCGCAATGAGAGGCTGAAGCTTGGAAACACGCTCTTCAATCAACTGTAGCAACTCCTCTTTGCGGGGTAGATCACTCTTTCGTTCTACAATCATCTCACCGGCAATTCTGTAGGCTCTCAACGCCTCTTCCGTTTGACCGATACCGTCGAGTGCTTGTGCACGATTAAACACTGCGGCGATCCATTGCTTGCCCTCATCCTGATGCAGTTCACCCCTGCGATTAAAGTAGCGAAGACTGATCTCTACGGAATGAAGGGCTTCAACATAACGGCCAAGCTTGACATAAGCGCCGGAAAGGCCTGTATGGCATAATGCATCAAACCCATCATAGTCAAACGCCTCCTCTTTCGGTATGCTCCTCGAAACCTCCAGTGCCCGCATGTAGCTTTCTACAGCCTCTTCATAGAGTGCGTCACGTAGTTGCTGCTCTCCCTGACTGAGTGCGAGGTAGGAGTGCCCAACCTGTATCAATGGCTTCATTTGTTTTCTTTTTCAATAGTGGCCCGGATTCAACAGTGCGGCAAGCGCTTCAGGAATTTCAGGACGACCACGCTGGTTCAGCGCAGTACCAATGATTTTTGCCTTCAGCACCAGCTTGTGATCGGAAAGTCGGAAAATATCCTGGAAAAAGACAAACTTGAGGGACGACTCCCTTTGCATGTTGAGGCCAACAACAAAAGCGTCGCCAGAAGCAAGTGGAAATTTATAATCAAGCTCAGCACGCACCACTACAAGGTTAATCCCCTGACGGGTATACTCACTGAAATCGATTCCAACCCTCTTAAGATACTCGTGCCGGACATGTTCAAGATAGTTCTGGTAGACACTGTTGTTGACAATTCCCTGCATGTCGCACTCATAATCGCGAACACTCATCTCAGCGGTGAAGTGATATGCGTTCAGGGGCATTCTTGCAGGTGATTACAATGTTACAGTGTACGACAGGGGTATCCTGCCAATCTGAGAAAGGTACAAAATAACACAGTGTTCGGTGAAAAACAACGCGGGACTTATGGAATCTTATAGCCTGTGCATGGGCATGGGCATAGGAACCCAATAAAAATCTACAATCGGTCAAAAAAAAAGCCCGACATTGCTGAAGGGCTTTTATAAAAACTCGGCGACGACCTACTCTCCCGCGGTTAAGCAGTACCATCGGCTCTCCAGGGCTTAACTACTCTGTTCGGAATGGGAAGAGGTGATCACCTGGGAAA
>CAIYWF010000069.1 GCA_903929845.1 uncultured Chlorobiaceae bacterium
CCCAGATTCTGGACTGGTTCGACTGCATTGAGACAACCCACGTGCGAACAGCCCTGGGCAACTACCGTTGGTCTACCGAATCAGTAGCCAGAGACAGCTTGTTCCTGGAATATCTGGGAGTGCCCAGCAAATAGTGTACGCTTTATCCTACTTTCAGGATATCAAAAGAATAACGGCCTGACTGTTCCGTATAGCGAAGTTGACGCACAACCTTGAGCAGCACAGGATCGCTCTCAATCTCTGTCGATTGCACAAAACGTTCAAGCATGTATGAACCGCTGCTTCGAGCTTTAAGTGAGGCCACAATTTTTTCATTCTCTTCCTCAGCCTCCTTCTCTCTTTGCCGGGCAGGATCCGCTGTTGTTGCAGCATCGCTCTGCACCTCTGATATCGGAGACTTTTCTTCCTTGTCTACAGCTTCAGACTGCTCTTCGAGAAAGGGGATAAAGAGGCGTTTATAGAGTTCAAAAAATGTCGCCTGCTGTTCGGCTGAATGAGCCAGTACGGGGCATAACCATAGATCGATCCCCTCCAGATTACCCGATGCAATGGCTTTTATGATAACATAGTGCGCTGTTTCAAGGGTATCGACACCAAAGCTGAAACCCTGTTCCCGCAGAATTTCAAAAAACTCATCAAACGGATAGTGACGGTTGGCTGAAATATAGTTGGCCAGGGTATCCATCATCATTACTTGAGAGTATTGGATGTTATGGCTTCAGTAACCCGTTTCCAGTCATCAGCTTCCTTGGCTAAAACAGAGATTCCACTCAGCAGGGTTTCAGCATGTTCTGACGTTTTGTCAAACTGATAGAGGTCATGAGGTGTAAACTTATGCCTTCGCATCCACCATATCCATAAAATCAGTTCGTGTGTGGCTGGTTTTTTCCCTTTAACCAGATCACTAATCGAAAAAAAGAGTTTGATCAACTCACCGCCCTCCTGTTTCGATATATCGGGTAAAATAGACTTTTTGGCCAGCAGAATTTTCATTAATTCTATGGTGCCTGGCATTTGAATGTGAAAAAAGACGCAACGACGAAGAAATGCTTCTGGCAGGGTCTTTTCAGAATTGCTGGTAAGGATAACAACCGGCTTCAGCTCATCATTACCTGTCTTTTTATAAATGGGTTTTTCTTTGCTTGGAAATTGTATGCCATCGGCTGTTTTCAGTTGCGGCACTTCAAAGCTCATCTCCTCAATAATCGTCAAGATATCGTTGGGCAAATCACGGGGTGCCTTGTCAATTTCATCAATCAGAACAACCCTGCGTCTCGGCACACCTTCGTCATTTTGACCGCTTGAATCACGAATTGCCCGACCAAGTGCTACATAGGTTATAAACATCTCCTCAATTTTAGCCACTGTCAATTCCACGCTACCCTTTATTTTAATATTCACTTTCTGGAAATGGGCAAGGCTGTCGTAGCGGTAGAGCAGATCTGTTGCCACGGAATCGGTTCGTGTCGCAAAATGTTCAACCTTTCCCCAGCCAAAATGGTCGGCAAGATGCCAGGCGAGATCTGACTTTCCTGTTCCAGGTGCACCTGTCAGCAGCAGGGGTTTATGTAGCATCAACGCCACATTGACCGCATGTATCAACGCCTCCGAAGGTTTATACTCTTCGCCCCGTTTGATAGTACCCTTAGATTGGTGATCTTCGTCACGTTTAAGCATGGGAAACTGATCATCCCGACTCAACTCGAATGGCAAAGGGCTTTTTTCGTTTAGCTTAAAGCTTTTGTTCTCTTCGGCCCTTTTTTTGTAGAAATTATATTTTTCCATTGTTAGATTTGTCTTCACTTTTTTCAAATAATTGTAATTTTTCTACTGCGTCAGCGAAGGTCATCGGATCGCAGTTACATAATTTGATATATCCAGGTTTAAATGATTTTCCATCAAATAATGCCGAGAAATCTTCACCGTCCACTAGTTCATGTTCATGACAACGACACAGGTAATAGTTCGATAAAGCTGGAGAATGCTCTGATACTTTTGGCAGTTCCTTTACATGAATAAAAAGAACTACTGGTTTTTCAGGTTGTAAACTGGCCCATAACTTGTAATATTTATTGAAATCAGAAAAATTGAAATCAGAAATTACTTTTTGTACAATAAAATGAGTTTCAGACTTTTTTTCCTCCTTCTTTTTAAAACTGGAAGGAATCTGCGATAATGTGACATCAGTAATGCCAAAATATTTTCGCATATAGTGCATAAAATGTTTTTCGCGATCTTTTTTATTTACAATATTCAAATGATCGCGCATACTCCCTTTTATGCTCCCTTTTATGCTACTTTGAGGTAGACGAAATTCATGTCTGTAATATGAGTGCAAAATGTTATGAAGTTGAAGCGAATACGCATTTAAGTTCGGCTCAATCAAAACAACTTTGACTTTTTGTTTTTGATCAAGACATAAGTCTCTAAAGGCATTTTTTATATTGTTTTTATCCAAATGATACCATTGGGGACATGACTCACGGGAATCATCTTCGGGTGAATCATCATCAATTGAATCATCGTAGAGTGACAATAAGTTTTGCATTTCGCCAACCCAGCGTGGTCTGTCATGATCACTCAACCCGTCAATGTATTGTTGCTGTTTTTGTTTGAACCTTACCTTGTCGTCACCCCGGAATGTCAACTTCGCCGCTTCCCGTAAAGCTTCATCAATGGTCGCTGGATTTGCGAGCATCATGATAATATCTTCAACACTCATACTGCCTTTAATTTGCACTGTTATTATGGATTGCTATCACAGATACTGTGCAAGAAAGTTTTTCATTTCACCAACCCAGCGGGGTCTGTCATGATCACTCAACCCGTCAATGTATTGTTGCTGTTTTTGTTTGAACCTTACCTTGTCGTCACCCCGGTATGGCAAATTCGCCGCTTCCTGCAAAGCTTCGCCAAGGGTCGCAGGATTATCAAGCAGTTGCATGATGTCCTTGCCCGAGTTACTGGCGGACGAATCACCAAGGATTTCTCTGGTTCCCTCTGCCGGTTTCAGTTGGTTTTCGCTCTGCACCAGGTTCAGCTCCCGGCTCTCATAAGCTTCAGGGTGTGCGGCCATGCGCATCATCTCCATCTTGATCTCTGCAAGTTGAGTAAACATTCTGTCGCGCTCTGCCTTGTCCCTGATATTGGCAATGGTCTGACAGAGGTCGTACTGCTGCAAATCCATCAGCATAAGCTTTTCGGATACTTTCACAAACTCGGGAGAGAGCTTGAACTGCCCAAGCTTGAAATCAAAATCCGCCAGTTCTGAGGAAGAGAGGTCAGCAGAGAGAGCACTGAAATCAAGTGTTTTTGTGGCGTAGGTGAAAAATTTCCGACACGCTGGTTTTGAAGAGAAGAATGGAGTCATTGGTTTCCTTATCTTGAAAATAATGAGGCGTAACATGGTCATGGTATCCTGCACCAGCCTTTTCTTCCGAACAACCACAACGCCAAAATCCGCCGTATAAGAGAAAAGGCTACACAGGCAGAAGAAAGAGCCCGGCATGTTCGCAGCAATCCGGCGTAGGCCGGACACTGCGCAATTTACTTATTATGCGAGCGTTATCAAGGTGGTTCACTCAATAAATCCGTGCCAGAAGAACCCTGCAAATAATTTTAACCCCGTCGAATTCGACGGGAATGAAGTTCACCTTCGCTCTGCCAAAAAGGAAGCAATATCAGACATACTCAACCCGGTGAACTCTGCTATGGTATTCGTATCAATACCTTTGCCAGCCATGTTCAGCACAATGGCTTTTGATGCTTTTTCCATCCCTATTTCTATGTTTTTGTCCGCTCCAGAGGCGATGATGCTTGCTACATCGGTGAACTCTTTCAGACGAATTTCGTAGACTTGACGCTCCTCTTCATTAAACATCCGATCAATCGCAGCAATGGCTTTCACAATATTTTTATCGGATGCCAGCTCTTTTGGCGTATGCTCCCGGTCAAGTTGATGCGCTGTCGTTAAAAAACTGCTCCAGCGATCCAGTGCGCTCTGAATTTCGTGATACTTTTTTGTAAACTTTTTTAACTCTATATAGTGCAGCTCAAAAACATCGTGCAGGCGGTCATCCTTGCCCGTCGCGGTATTGATTATTTTGTAACAACTGTGAACCTCCGTGGTATCAGGCACAAAATTGTAGTCGAGAATGTTGATGCTGATGGTTTTTTTCAGCTCCTTGTACATCATCCCTTCACTGAGCTGTTCTGTCACCAGTTTTGCCCAGTAATAGATCGCACGTTTGTCAAAGTTGTTGTCTTCCCTGATCTGCATTTCGACGTTGAACCAGCGACCATTTTCATCTTTGGCCTTGATATCAAGTATAGAGATTTTATCCGCCCGGTAATCGGCCAGGTTAAAGGGATTTTTCAACTCCACCTCCACCACCTGATCCTCTTCCGAAACAATGGCATTAATCAACGAGATCAGTAAATCCTTGTTCTCTTCACTGCCAAAGAGCTTTTTAAAGGCGAAATCAACACGGGGATTTATTTTGCACATGGTTGTATCCGGTTCATGATCAATAAAAACGGGAAAGAATTTTGGCCAACAATGAACAGACGCAAATTCCTGTCTGCCCATTTTAACGTATAATTGAGCGAAATATAAGAATTCTTCTTCTATACATGCTTATGGAGACAACATCAAACAGAAAAGCAGAAGCAAGAGGCCAAGTGTCTGCGGAACAAGAACCCGGGATTCAGTGGATTTTGATTGGCTTTCATACTGACGATAAAACATCATTGCCTGAGGCTCAATACTCTGAAATCACCCAATTTTCAATCTGTAATGCAGGTACCCTGATAAACTCCTTGACATTGTTGGTGACCATAATCAGCCCTTCACTGCGGGCATGAGCGGCAATATGGACGTCATTGACACCAATTTGCTGACCCGTTTTTGCAAGAAGTGCACGAATGGCACCGTAATGCTGCGAAGCTTTTGGACCGTAAGGCAAAACCTCCAGTCTGCTACAGAAATCTTCAATCCCCGAGAGGTTTGCACTCACGTTGTTGCTCTTTTCCGCCCCATAATACAATTCAGATAACGTGATGGATGAGATGGCCATTCGGTCTGCATTTATGTTAAACACCTCCAATACCTCGATGGGACGACGCTTCAAGGTATAGATAACGATATTGGTATCAAGAAGATAGCGTAGCATTACAAAGCCTCCCGCTCTTGCTGCTCCTCTGCGTCACGCTCTTCCATAAAATCATCCGTAACCTTTTGCGGCCCAAGAAAAAAACTGTCCCAAGTCTGCCCGACAGGCGCAATTATCCGCTCATTACCTTTTACCCGAATGCTTACTTTTTTAACACTCTCCGGCAAACGGGCATCAACAGGCAATCTTACTGCCTGCGAGCGATTATTGATAAATACGGTGCTGATAGTCATTATTCTCTCCTGAAAGAATGGATATCTTATCTGTATATAGCAAATAATCACCGGGCAAGCAATCTCCCTTGACTCGTAAATCCGCGCTTCCGAACAAAAGCAGCAAACAAGGGATTTTCAAGAAAGCAAAAAGGCACTTGACCAAAGTGTCAAGCGCCCTCGTGCTGTTGTCATTCTTGCTCAGAAAAGCTGGTGCTTATCTGGCATACCTGTGATGTCTCTTGTGGTGACGCCCTGCTCTTTTAGAAAAACCCCTTCTGCTGGCTTTTTTCCTTAAACCTCTTTTTCTAAACGACCTTTCCCTGGGGCCATGAGCTTCAGCTTTTGCTGAAACTTCTACCGATGGCTTTGTTCCTGCTGCTCTGTCTTCAGCCAAGGAAAGTCCGCCGAAAATTCCGGTCGTGGCGAATGAAATGAGAAGACCGACAATCAGATTTTTTTTCATGTTTACTACCGTTAGAATTCGTTAATAAATTGGAGTAATTCTATATACTTCCCGTTTATTAATACGAGCAGAATCTGCAATTCTTTCAAAAAAAATCACATAACGAGAAAAAGGCGACCATGGAACATGCCATGATCGCCTTTTGGGTCGGGGTGGCGGGACTTGAACCCACGACCTCTGCGTCCCGAACGCAGCACTCTACCAACTGAGCCACACCCCGATATATCATTTTTTCTGTGCCCTTGGGCAGACTTGAACTGCCGGCCTTTAGTTTCGGAAACTACTGCTCTATCCACTGAGCTACAAGGGCTTGCTGTGCCTAAAATAAGAATTTCCGTCTCTTTTCTCAATTTTTTCTGGCTTCGTTCACCAGCGCATCGACGGCAAGATTTGCACTCATGACCGCCCCGCCCATGGAATCGTAGTACAACTGCTGCGAAAAGCCGCCTGCAAGAAAAAGGTTGCGGACAGGAGTTTTCTGTGTCGGCCGGTATTGCTCCATGTTAGGCAGCGGCGCATAGACTGAATGTGGAATTTTCACCAGTGTTGATTTCAGTATCCGGGCGCCCCTGGACGTTTCGGGGTAGCAGTTTCGCACGCTCTTGTCAACCAGACTGATAATCTCCTCCTTTGAAAGACCCATAAGGTTTTTTGCCGGAGCGACGCAGAATTCGAAACGGCTCTTGCCGCTGAAGGGTTCACCCCTGAGCGTGCGGTACTCCGGTGTGGTTCGGGCAAGGTTGGCATAGACCGGAATGACACCATCGGGCGAGAAGAGGACGTTATCTGCGGAGGTAATTTCCCGATCGTACCAAATCTGGACCGAAATCACCGGAACGCCTTCAAGTTTTTCAAGTTTGCCAAAAAACGGGTCATGCTGTTTTAGTGTATCGGGCAATACCTTGTTCAGGTCATGAATCGGCAGGGCACTGAGATAGTAGTCAGCCGTCAATATCTCGCCGTTGCGAAGTTGAACACCTTTTATTTCAGTGCCATCGAAAAGCAGTTCTTCAACAATTACTTTTGTCTTGAACTGTGCTCCTCTTGATGCTGAGTAGTCGATTAGCGGCTGATGGAGATACTCTTGTGGAGCGCCTTTCAGAAAACCCATGCAAGAGGCTACGGGAATGCGGTAAAAAGTCTCGGTGACGTCAAGAATTATCTTTGCGGATATCTCTTCTGGCGGAATAAACTTGAGAGCAAGCGCCATGGGACGGAACATGGTATCCATGAGTCGTTTGCCGAACTTTTTCTCCGCTGCCCACTCTGCGAAGGTCAGATGATCCTGCGTGGGTGGATATTTATCCTTTTTTAAAGCGAGGGGAATAAGGGATTTCGCAAAAGCTGCCATTTCGCCAAAGGAAAAGTAGCCGTTTTTTACGATGGCTGGCAACAGGTGAAGCGGACTGGGAAGCTCCCAGGTATTGAAGGTAAAGTTTCCGCCTCCAGCCAGGGTGTAGGTTAACTGGTGATCTTTCCACAACACGGCATGGTCGGTCTTGATCTCTTTCATGAGATCATAAAGCACGCTGTAAGCTCCAAAAAAACAGTGTGTTCCAGATTCGATCCAGTCGCCCTCTTCATCTTTCCATGAGGAGACCTTTCCGCCGAATATCTCTCTTTTTTCAAGCACTTTGACCTGAAACCCCTTGTCTGTCAACCGTTTGGCTGCGGTCAGACCGGCAAGGCCACCTCCAAAGATCAATACTGACTTTTTTTCTGAACTCATTATTGGAATTGAAACGGAATTTGCATTAAACACTACACGGCAGTACGCCCTTCCATCGCTCGTGAGAGGGTTGCGTCGTCAATAAATTCAAGCTCTGCCCCGACAGGAATGCCCCTGGCTATTTTGGAAACATGGATACCGAGGGGTTTGAGAAGTTTGGTGAGATAGAGGGCTGTTGTTTCCCCTTCAATGGTAGGGTTCAGGGCAAGCACAATTTCTTTGACTTCCAGGGGTTCACGCTGGGAGAGCCGGGAAAGCAGTTCACGAACCTTGATATCATCGGGCCCTACACCGTCAAGGGGTGATATGACGCCATGGAGGACATGGTAAAGCCCTTTGTAGTAACCGGTTTTCTCGAAGGCGAGCATATCGACGGGCGATTCAACCACGCAGATAATGGAGCGATCACGTGACTTGCTTGTGCAGACGATGCAGGGATCGGTTCCGATATCGGTGATATTCTGGCAAACCGAACAGCGGATAACCTTGTCTTTCACTTCAAGCAGCGCTCCAGCCAGTTTTTCGGCCTCTACCCTCGGCTCTTGCAGAATGTACATGGCAAGGCGCTGGGCTGTCTTGCGCCCAATACCGGGAAGTTTGGCAAATTCGTCAATAAGGGCATCCAGAGCCGCCGAGGTATAATACATTATTATTGACCGAGATTCAGGTTTTTGAGCATATCCGCAGGATTGATCATCCCTCCGGTCACTTTGGATATCTCCTCCTGTGCAAGTCGGGCTGATTCGTCGAGTGCATTGTTGGCTGCAGCAAGTACAAGGTCCTGTACCATTTCGAGGTCATCCATAATATCAGGATCAATGGTGAGGCTGAGCAGTTTCTGCTTGCCGCTGACACTGACTTTTACCATTCCTCCTCCGGCTTCGCCGTAAGCAACGATCTTTTCAAGCTGTTTCTGCACATCCTGCATCTTTTCACCAGCTTGCTGGATCTGTTTCATCATGTCACCAAAATTCGGCATTGCCATCGGTTATTTCTCCTGTATGTTATAAAATTTGCTGCCAATATGTCGGCCCCTGCGGGGCTTACGCTCTGCCAACAGGTCGGGCCGGGGCTTGCACTACCGACAGCTCAACACTTCCTGCGAAGGGCAAGATATATTTTTTCAAGTATGTCAGCCGTTGTGAGTTTATATTTTTCAAGAAGATCGTCAGCTTTGCCGGACTCGCCGAACTGGTCTTCAACGCCAACCATCTCAATCGGCACGGGAATATTGAGAGCACAAACATGGGAGACAGCATCACCAAGGCCATTATTGATCTGGTGCTCTTCAGCAGTAACAATAGCACCGGTATCATTAGCGGCACGAACGATAGCCAAGGTATCGACAGGCTTGATGGTGTGCATGTTGATCACCCGGACACCAACACCCTCTTTTTCGAGAATACGGGCCGCCTCGAGAGCTTTCCACACCATGATACCACAGGCAATGACGGTGACATCCTTGCCGGGATGCAGTTCTATTGACTTCCCGATTTCAAAACCGTCCTCATCAAGCGAGAAATCGGGGACATTCGGTCTTCCAAAACGGAGATAAACCGGGCCCTGATGTTTTATAATGGCTTTGGTGGCACGAATGGTTTCGCTGTAATCGGATGGCACAACAACGGTCATTCTCGGCAGCCCGCGCATCAGACCGATATCCTCAAGCATCTGGTGGGTAGCGCCATCTTCGCCCAGTGTCAGCCCGGCATGTGAAGCACAGATCTTGACATTGAGGTTAGAGTAGCATACCGACTGGCGGATCTGGTCATAAACTCTGCCAGTAGCAAAAACGGCAAAACTTGCTGCAACGGGGATTTTACCTGTTGTAGCAAGACCGGCAGCCATTGAAATCATGTTGGCTTCGGCTATCCCTGTCTGGATAAAACGGTCAGGAAAAGCATCGCGGAACAAATTCATGTTTAAGGAGCCGGTCAAATCAGCGCATAACGCGACAACAGAGCTATTCTCCCGGGCGATTTCAAGCAAAGCTTCGCCAAACCCGGTACGGGTAGCCTTGTTTCCCCTCGAAATGTATTGCGCAGC
>CAIYWF010000070.1 GCA_903929845.1 uncultured Chlorobiaceae bacterium
GGCTGCGGCATGGTACACCCCAACGTCATGCGCAACTGCGGCATAGACCCCGAAGAGTGGTCAGGCTACGCCTTTGGTATGGGCGTTGACCGCACGGTGCTGCTGAGGTACAAGATTGACGATATACGGTTGCTGTTTGAGAATGATTTGCGGATGCTGAAGCAGTTTGGGGCGTAACAGTTTACCTCTCGCAACAGACAAGCATATCAGCCTTTTTTAGCTCCTTGATCACCTCATTGAGCGGGAACAGATGCACAGGCTTGAATATCATGTGATTTCTGGTTGCTGATCCGGTAGTCTGCATGAGTATCGTAGCGAATGAGATGCACTCTTTGAGGGTTTGAAAACAAGCAAGGCCTGAAGACATATCACTCACCCACTTACACTTTCGCCTGGCATCAGTGGAACACATAGGGCTGTCCCCGGAATACTCATCATACAATTGGATCTTGCGCTGTTTTACAAGTCGCACAGTTTAGTTTATCAATAGTTTCCCAAAATCTCTGCGCCTCAATTTGGTTAAAACAAGGTTTTGCTATTTTTAGCGACCTTAGCTTAAATAATTTAATTAAGACAAAAATATTTATGCGCTTTTTTTCGAAAAAGAAAATACTTTCAAGAGTTCGAAGAAATTGATTTAATGCTGATGTTTTGAAGTTCTCTTGCTCATCAGACATTTCGTTTTGGAATCTTGTTAATACTGAATTATAATCATCAAGCATAGGGTTTGCTTTAAATTCCTCTGAAAGAAACACGTTAAATAAATTGAACGTCACTGAACATACTTTTTCAAATTCAAAAAAAATCAATGGATTGATTGCTGCGCCATAAATTACGCGAAGCCCTTTTCTGCCGCTTCTAGGGCACTCAAGATCGCTTAAAAAAGAATTAGCGATAATAAGTTTGCCTCGATGCCATACAACAATTACGACAAGTGGGCAAAGAAAGTTTGACCCAAGATCAATAATCTTTGGAATTAATTCGTTACGATACTCATGGGTCTCGGAGTCTCCAATCACCATGTATTGTTCTTGATTTGTACTTTGGTTTGGTACAATCAAAAATGGCCAAACATTTAAATACCGATATTTATAAATAGATTCCATTGTTAAATATTTAGTCGGTAAAGAGTTTTTCTTCTATCGCATCTTTTATATTCTTAACTCGCCAGTCTTCGCACGCGCTACATGATTCTACAACTACTGGAATGTTTTTTCCTGTTGCTGATTTTATTCTTTTAGTATGTTCAGCAAATAGGTTTTCAAAAAGTTTCTTGGCTTCAGCAGATGCTGTATGAAATGGTTCATGTTCTGAAAATAAGTCAAATTTGCTTAGGCATATTACAATCATATCGGGTTTAGGAATGTTAACCATTTGCAACATGGCTATAGGAAGCGCAAGATACCCGAGTTGCTCACTGATAAAACCGGAATCTATTTTTTTTTCCTCCAAATCTTTCATAGTTACTCTTTTTTCAGTGGTCGCTAACATGATTATCCAGACATATCTGTTAGGACGTATTAGCTTTGTTAAAAAATTGTCGTGGCGGAGCATTTCTGTCATTTGTTCATGAGGTGCGCCACCTGCAGTATCAACGTATATCGGTGTTACCTCATATCTACCCCAAGGTTTTGTTTTGTCGGTAGTGGCCGCTGTTTTTGGTGTAGTTTCAGGGCTATTGCATTCCCGTGGCTTTTCATTTGGCGTAAATAATCTTTTGAAAAGAGTTGACTTTCCTGATGATCTAGCACCAAGAAATAATAACGTCAACTTACGCCGTTTGTGATAAAATTGAATCCCTTTCCATAGCCCATATAAGCTTGCAATGAATGCGCCAATTCCACCCCACTCTCGAGTGAATTGGAGTACATTTTCGCCAAATACTTGCCAATAAAATTTTTCAGGACTTTTGTCTTTTTTTGATGGGGGCTCTTTGTCTTTTATTGGGGGTTTGTCAGTCATATTTGACCATAATCCAACTTTATGTCTTTGAGCGTAATGTTGCGCTTCAATATCATCATTATTAGCAAGCTCTTCTTTCCTTAGTTTTGCAAAGCCTGATTTTAATAAATACTTTCTTAAGTTAACTTCGTTTAATTCGTTAAAAAATATTGTGTCTAGCGGATCTGTTTTGTCTAATTTTTCAGACGATATATCTAAATCTGAAAAATCGATTTTTTGAATTTTTTTAACCTCAAATATATTAATAAAAAAAGCCCCATCTATCGTTGATTTGCTCACCCAAGAAAGAGTTTTTATATCTCTTTCTTCTGCTGTAGATTGGAATGGGATAAATATCCAAAAAATTAAAAACCAGCTTAAAAAATTACTTAATATGTTTTTTTGTCTATTTACGACAGGCATATTCTTTTTATTTGTGGTTTCGTGATGACTTGGTATGCTTCTATTGTGAAATTTTTTGTGTACAATAAACTATCAACATTGCTAAGGCTAATCAGCTTGATTAAAAAAAGCAAACACCTTTTTCTATATAATACGACTTTCAAAAAAATGTGATTAGTTTAGGTATTACTTTATTTTGCAATAAACAAAAAATAACCTCCATTGCTTGGCGGAGGTGCATATCGATCAATATAAACCAAAAAAAAATAAATCAATAGGGCTTTTTCTGTTCCTCGCTATTTCATAGCCTTCCAAGCTAATCTCCTCAATAACATCCGTGGCCATGGTTTCTTGTTATAAATCTCTTTCTTCTCCGCTCTTGTACGAATAGATGTAAAACACCCTGCCACCAAATTTCTCAGTAAACTGCCGATGCGTTTTCTCCTGTATGGATTTCTCCTTGAAAATTTCAGGAAGCTGTACCGTTCCACCACCAAACGTAATCGGCTTGATCTGAAGCCCGACAAACTTCTCCCCAGCTTTGATAAAAAAATCAACATTAAACAACCGATCCCACTCATCCGGTGCCGGTTCAATGGTTACGCCAAGAAGTCGTTCTAACTGACCATAAACCGTTTTTATTTCAGTCATATAACCGTCAAAGGTGCGGTCAATAACAAGCTGAATCATGTATGCAATACAATCCTCTTCCGTGACAGAAGCAACTTCAGCCTCAATTACCTCTGTTATTTTGACATAGAGCTTCCTCCCCAACTCCGTGATATTCTCTTCAGGCTTGACGTTCGAGAAGTAATAGTCGCGCCACTCGTCAACGGTTTTTGGAGCACACTTCCTGATAGACTCGGAGGTTGGCCCGACATTTCTCTTGAAATTAAGCTGAAAGCGGTTCATCACGCTGTTCAGAATCCACTCTTTAGCCATTGACTTTTTCCAATA
>CAIYWF010000071.1 GCA_903929845.1 uncultured Chlorobiaceae bacterium
CATGGAATTAATATATTGATTAATTCCTTATAAAACAAATGCTTTGACGTAATTTACATGGGTACAAAACACACAAAATCGCTGTATTTTATCACAAATCAATAGATTATGTGGTTTTTGGCTGGGGAACTTCGGTTTAACGATTATCCTGCAATCGATGACCAGCGTTTCGGAAAATGAGCCGTTCCGCCGTGTGCTGCGTTCTCTCATGAGGAGTGGTGATGTAGCAAGTCGGGTCGTGCAGGGAAAGGAGACAAAGAGAAAAACGTTGGTTGCGAGAGTTGTGGCCTGAGGGGGATGTTACTTGTCGCTGTAATGACCTGTCATGGAGATGACGTAGACCAGCATTATGGTGTCGTCAATGCGATATATAATCCGATCTTTTTTGTTCAGCCTTCTGGACCAATACCCTGAATGATCGCCTTTCAGGAGTTCTGGTTTGCCAGTTTCGAAGGTAGGGTGTTCAGATTAACTCAAGGAATAACTGATTTACCTTTCTCGTAAGTGCATTATTGCTCTGTTTCTGAATGGCAAGCAACTCTTTTTTTGATTGAGTTGAAAGCGCTAAAGTAAACTTTCCCATATATTATTGGGGTACTTAATCATGGTATGTCTGCCAGCAGCAAAATCTGCTTCGGCCTCTTTAATGATTTGCTGAAGTTCGGGCTGAACAAAAGAGCTGTCACGCGGGCCTGTTTTCTTGCGATGATGAACACTTTGCGGCTCAGGGGTCAAGGCAAATGTCCCCTTGTTTTTGAAGCGCACAAGGACGATCTCTTTTTTCTTTAATGCTATATCGAAGTACTTGCTTAAGTTTCTGCGTAATTCTGTGCTGGTGATCTCTATCATGGTTCAACAGTTTATGGTTGGACTCTAAGTTAAAAAAGAACAGAGGTTTCTTCAAGAAAGTTTGGAGAACCTTCCAATTTATTGGTGAGGAAGCCTGCCATGAGCAGGGTTCAATGTCAGGTATTTTCCATTATGCATAGCGAGAGAGCCGTTCCTGACAACATTTTTTCGGTTATCAGAGAAGATGGGCAAACATACTGACATCCACTAATGCGGATGGTAAAAATACCTGAACTCTTCGGGTGTTCTGATTGACAAACAGCCCTGTTTTGCCTATACTGTTAGATTATCCATGTTGGTACTGGTAAAAGGATGAGGAAACACTCAATGAGACTTAGCGAAACACAGCAGCAACGCATACTTGAGGCAACCCGGCAGAACTTCGGTGATGACGCGAAGGCTTGGCTGTTTGGCTCGCGTGTTGACGATACTCGTCGAGGCGGTGATGTGGATTTATATATCGAAACGAGACAGAGCAATAACCTGATGGCAGAATTGCGGTGCAAAATTGCTATCGAAGAGAGTCCGGATCTGCATGTTGATTTGGTCGTCAATGACCATGTCAAGGATAAGCCGATTTATAAAATCGCAAAAAAGCAGAGCGTTCAATTGTGATGGAGCTATTTGTATTATTCTTCCCGGAATCATATATTAACAATCGTTAAAACGTTCTTTATACATTACTGGTCATCAAGAAAGGCTGAGGGATTAGACCCTGCGAAGCCTTGACAACCGATTCCTGTCAAAAGGGAACACGGTGCCACATTCTACTTTTGCGCTCTATGCATCTGGTTGTTTAATGCCAGGTGAAGCAGAAGAACGATGAGTGAAAAAGAGCTTTTTACAGTTTCTCTTTTCAAAACAGGCGAGTTGCATTCAAAACGCGCCATACAAGAACAGAATTCCATTAAAAACCTCTTCCATGCTCATCAGGGAAGAGGTTTTTTTGTTGTATTATCTTTTTCAATATTCTAACGGAAAGAGTTATGAGTTTCCAGACCGATACCATCCATGCCGGTGTAGGCCCCGACAAGGCTTACGGCGCCATTATGACCCCGATTTATCAGTCTTCAACCTTTGTCTTTGAGGACATCGGCAAGCACCGGGGGTTTGATTACACAAGAAGTGGCAACCCGACCCGCAAGGCGCTTGAAGACAATCTTTGTGCCCTTGAAGGGTGTTCATCGGCAGTTGCTGTTACCACGGGTATGGCGGCGATTACCTCGACACTGAGCATTTTTCATGCTGGTGACGAGATTATCTGTACTGATGACTGCTATGGCGGTACCTCCAGATTGATGAAGACGGTTCAAGAGCATTTCGGTATCAAGGTGCATTTTGTGAACATGCAAGTGGCGGAAAGCATTCTTCCTTATGTGAATGGGCGGACAAAAGCAGTTTGGGTTGAAACACCCTCAAACCCTCTGCTGAACCTTGTTGATATTGCAGCCGTGTCAGCGCTTGCCAAAGAGCGGAGCCTTTTGACTATCGTTGACAATACGTTTCTTTCGCCTTACGGGCAGAAGCCTTTCGAACTTGGAGCGGACATTGTGGTGCATTCGACGACCAAGTACCTGAACGGTCATTCCGATGTGGTTGGCGGGGCCGTGCTCTCGAACAGTGAAGATCTTGATGCGAAGCTGAAGTTTACGGTGAATGCACTTGGTACCTGCGCCCAGCCTTTCGACTGCTGGCTGGTGCTGCGCGGCATCAAGACGCTGGTGGTTCGCATGAGAGAG
>CAIYWF010000072.1 GCA_903929845.1 uncultured Chlorobiaceae bacterium
AATCTTGCTGGTCTTCCAGAACACATGATAGTCAATCATTGCCACCAGCACAATGGTAGCTGTTCCAAGTACTGCAAAGGTAAGCTGACGCCACAGGAAATACTCGGAGTTTGAATACTTCGTTACCGCCCATCCTGCTCCGCTGCTGTAGACAATGACAATACCTATGCACATGAGAAGAGAGACAATAAACATCAGTAATTTACCGGCAATAACCTTGCCGCGTGAAGAGGGTGAACGCACCTCATGGGAGGAAAGCTCTTCAAAAGCGGGAAGAGAGTCGGTATTCTTCATAACGGTAAGCGATGCACGCATTGTTTAAAACACTGGCCGCGCTCCTCAAAATTCTTGAACATGTCAAAACTTGCGCATCCAGGAGAAAAAAGCACAGTCTGCCCGGGCAGGACGGCCTCACTGGCAAACAAAACAGCCTCTTCGAGTGAAGCTGCCACTTTAAGGGCAACAATCCCATCAAAGAAAGATGCTATTTTAGCCTTTGACTCTCCTATTGCAATGAGCAGAGAGACCTTGTTCCGTACCAGATCAGCAATTGAGTCATAATCGTTGCCTTTATCCCTTCCGCCAGCAATAAGCAACGCTGTCGAGGGCACCGCCTCAATGGCCTGCCGCATCGCATTGATGTTAGTTGCTTTTGAATCATTAACCCAGTCAGCTCCATTAATCGTCTTAACAAATTCCTGACGGTGTTCAACGCCCCTGAACTCCCTGAGAGCAGAACAAATAGAATCGTTCTTGATACCCAACGCCCTCGCTGCAGCTACGGCCGCAAGCACATTTGAGATATTGTGCCGTCCCCGAAAACTTTTTTTCAGAAACTCTGATGTTCCCAGGAGCCGCTCTTCTCCACTGGCCTGGCGCACAACAATCGAATCACCGTCAAGCAAAACCAGACGACGATCAACGCCTCCCTCAGGGGCTGGCTCCTTGCCAAAAGGAAGAATACTAAAAGGAAATCGATCCGCAGCCCCGCTGAAATGGGCCCTGAGCAAAGAGTCATCCGAATTGTAGACAAGGGTATCATTCCCGCTCTGGTTCATAAAAATCCTGAACTTCGCATCAGCATACAGCTGCATATCATGTTCATAGCGGTCGAGATGATCCGGCGAAATATTGGTAAGAACAGCAACATCAGGCCTGAAAGTAAAGCACCGCTCGAGTTGGTAACTGCTCAGCTCTACAACCGCTACATCTGCGGAGTTCATCTCGCGCACCATCGAAGCAAACGGCACGCCAATATTACCGACACTGTATGAGCGATACCCCTGCTGAAGACCATCCTCTTCACAGATTCGGTGAACCAGGGTAGCTGTTGTTGTTTTACCATCAGTACCGGTAATGCCTACAATGCGTGCCTTGCAGAAACAGCTCGCTATTTCAATTTCGCTGTAAAGCGGAATCCCTCGTGCCTGCATGGTTTTCACCACCAGTGCAGAAGGTGGAATACCGGGGCTGATGATACAAAAATCCGCATCGCAGACGTTCTCAGAATGCCCCGCCTCTTCGAATCGTATCTGTTTCTCCTGAAGGGACAAAACCTCTTTTTCGCCAATCCTGCCGAGTTCACTGAGCAATACCTCCGCACCTTCACGTTTAAGCAGCTCCGCAGCGGCAATACCGCTCTTGCCAGCACCAATGATCGATACTCTTTTACCCGTTACATCCATAGCCGTTATCTGAGTTTTAAGGTCATGAGACTGGCCAGAAAAAAGAGAATGGTCAAAATCCAGAACCTTATCACGATTTTTTGTTCAGCCCATCCCTTCAACTGAAAATGATGATGA
>CAIYWF010000073.1 GCA_903929845.1 uncultured Chlorobiaceae bacterium
ATCAGACAATCATCACTTGCCGTGCATGGAATATTTGCTGTCGGTTTCGCCTTTCTTGCTAACCGGATTGTCAAGGCGCTCAAGAAAAACGAAAGAACCCTGCATGATGCCGCCGGTTTTTCTGATGGCCTTATGATCCAGAAAGTTTTGCAGGCGGGTAGAAAATCAGACAAGCTTCACCGCTGGGTGAAAATTTAGCTCGAGGCTGAAATATTCTGTCAGGAGACTTTTTCCCACTCGGCAAAGAGCGCATTCAACTCATTGCACAGCGCATGGTAACCATCGAGGACTTTGGCGTTTTCTTCTTTGCTTTTTTTGTAGAAATCCTCTGTTGCCATAATGGTTTCAATTGACTCTTTTTTCTGTTCAAGTCGGTTGATTTTCTGTTCTATCTCATCGATTCTTTTCTTGTTTTTCGTAGATGCTGCGCTCTTCTTTGCCTGCTCTTTTTCTTTTTCGGTTGTTTTTGTTACCGTACGCTGGTTTTTCTGTTTTGCTGCTATCTCTTGCTGGCGCTCGGCTTCAATGGCTTTCTCTGCTTTTTCGAGATATTCGGCGTAGGTGCCGAGGTGTAGTTGCAATGAGCCGTTTTTTATTTCAACAACCTTGTTTACGAGGCTGTCAAGGAAATAGCGGTCATGGCTGACAATCAGCAAAGTGCCGTCATAGTATTCAAGTGAGTCGATCAACATCTCTTTTGAGCGCATGTCGAGATGGTTGGTTGGCTCATCCATAATCAGAAGGTTCGAGGCTTGAAGCAGGATTTTGGCGAGGGCAACCCTTGATTTTTCTCCACCGGAGAGAACTCTTATTTTTTTGTTGACAGCGTCGCCGCTGAAGAGAAAGCAGCCGAGAATGTCCCGCACCTTTTTCTGGGCTTCAGATGAGGGAGCGGAATCCATCATCTCCAGGTAGATGCTTTTGTCGGGGGAGAGGTTTTCTGTCTGATGCTGTGCGAAATAGTTCAGGGTAACATTGTGCCCCATAGTCAGTTTGCCTTCAAAATCAATTTCTCCTGCCAGAATTTTACAGAAGGTCGTTTTTCCGGCGCCGTTCGAGCCGACGATAGCAATCCGGTCACCGCGCATGACCTCCAGATCAATACCGTTCAGTACCTGTTTTTTAGTTCCATCGGGCAGTAGATAAGCTTTTTTAACCTCTTCAAGTCGCATCACTTCCCGTCCGGAAGGATTGGCTTTAGGAAATCGGAAAGAGATTCGGGAGAGATCCTCTTCGGGTGACTGAAGGTTTTTTTCCATTTTCTCCATCTGCCTGAGGCGGCTCTGCGCTTGTCTTGCTTTTGTGGCTTTATAGCGGAACCGGTCAACAAATGCTTTCAACTCCTCCATTTTCTTCAGGTCATTCTCATATTTGCCCATCATCAACTCATACCGTTCAGCTTTCTCCGTTTCATAGTAGGAGTAGTTCCCCTTGTATTCGTTGATACGCTCAAAAGCAATTTCCAGCGTTTTTGTTGTAAGCTTGTCGAGGAAAAAGCGGTCGTGCGAGACAATGACATAGCTGTGCTCATAATTAAGAAGATAATTTTCAAGCCAGCGGAGCGAATCGATGTCGAGATGGTTTGTTGGTTCATCAAGCAACAGAAGTGTTGGATTCTGGAGTAGTAACTTCGTTATATGAAGACGCATCTGCCATCCTCCTGAAAAAGCCTTGACTTTTTTATGAAAATCTATTTCACTGAACCCAAGTCCGGCAAGAACTTTTTCAGCATCAGACTGCATGGTGTAGCCGCCGAGATGTTCAAATTCGTGCATCGCATCAGAAAAACGCTCGATAAGGAGGTGGTAGGCTTCGCTTTCATAATCCTGTTCCGGTAGCGCCAGTTCGTGTTCCATCCGGGTGATTTTTTCCGAGAGTTCAAACAGTCGGGCGTTTGCCTGAAGAGCATACTGCAGGGCAGTTTTTTCCAGATCGGCCTCAAAAGAAATCTCTTGGGGAAGATAGCCAATGGTGGTTTCTGCCGATTTTAGAAACTGTCCGTTGGTAATGAGGGCTGAGTCGGTTGTCGGTCCGCTTATGAGGCGCAGGAGGGTTGTTTTTCCTGTTCCGTTAAGACCGACAAGACTGACATGGTCTTTATCTCCAATGCGGAATGAGGTATCGGTCAGGAGTTGTTTGGTTCCCACGCTGAGGGAAAGGTTTCTTGCTTCGAGCATGATAAAAAGGCCTTGTAAAAATAATGGTCATCATTGAAATAATTCTGTAACATGGGGGAAAAGATACAATTTTTCATGAAAGCTTTATGAGATGAATCAGAGAGTATTCTGTTTTACCTTTCCTGTAATCGGGAGGTAAGGCCGTACAGAGTTACTTTTTATTAATAAGTGCAAGGTTTCGGGGAAAAGAACGTCCTACTTGATGTAAGATTTTATAAAAGGTTGATGTATGGTTCCTCCATTATACTGACTGGACACTTCTGCAATGAGAGCAAGAATTTCTTTGTTACTGGCGCTGTTATTTTTTTTCGCTGTTTTGCCGCTAAGGGCTGAAGAGTCTCTGACGTGGCAGCAGTGTGTCAGCGAGGCTCGGCGAGCGCATCCCGACCTCTCCTCGGCTTTTGCACTCTTGCAGCAGGCTGAGGCTGACAAGCGCATAACGCAAGGATCGCTTCTTCCACAACTTAGCCTTGGAGCAAGTTCTCAGCAGAACGGTACCACCGAAAAAGGGATCGGTGCGTCATCAGTTGTCTCTTATTCGCTGTCGGCAGAGCAGCTTCTCTATGATGGCCACAAAACATCCAACCAGGTGGCAAGCAATGAAGAGGCAATCAAGGCAGCCAAATATAATTACAGCGCAGTTTCTGCCAACGTTCGTTTTGCCCTTCGGTCAGCATTTACCCAATTGCTTCTTGCGCAGGATCTTGTCGGTCTTACGGTTGAGATTGCCGAAAGACGACAGAAGAATGTGCGGCTGATCAATCTGTATTACCAGGGAGGTAAGGAACATATTGGTTCGCTTCATCAGGCCCAGGCCGATCTTGCCCAGGCGGAGTTTGAAGTTTCCCAAGCCGAGCGAGGTCTTGTGTTTGCCCAGACAAGACTTGCGTCTGCTCTTGGACGCGATATCCATAAACCTCTCATGGTTCAGGGCTCCTACAGGGCCAGTGACCTTTCCGTCGAAAAGCCTGATCTCGACTTGCTGGCAAAAAATAATCCGCTCTTTCAGCAGCTTGATGCCAAAAGCAGGGCAGCTCGCTATGCTTATGATGTTGCCAAAAGTGCCTTTTCACCCCAGCTCTACATGACCACATCGGTCGGGCGAAGTTCTCCTGATCGCTGGCCATTCAATGCGGTGGATTGGGGAGCGGGTTTTACCCTTTCAGTGCCGATCTATGAAGGAGGCAGCGGCCGGGAGAGGGTTTCCAAAGCAATGGCTGTTCTGAGCCAACAGAATGCTCTGGAAAAAAGCGGTTATCTCCAACTTTTTGATACGCTTGAACAAAACTGGAAGAATTTTCAGGATGCCAAACGAATGGTTGTGGTTCAAAAAAAACAGCTTGATGCGGCAACTGATCGCTCTGCCATTGCCAATGCCCAATACTCGAACGGCCTTGTTACCTTCAACGAGTGGGTGATTATTGAAAACAATCTTGTTGGTGCTAAAAAGAATTATCTCAATGCTGAGGCTAATCTGCTGATTGCTGAGGCTCAATGGATACAGATAAAAGGAGGAAGCCTTGATGATCAGCAGGAGTAAGCTTGTATGGGGTATTGTTGGGACGCTTTTAGTTGTTGGGGTCGCATCGTTTTTTGTTTTCAGGGGAAACCGGTCTACCGAGAAGCGTTTTGATGAAATTCGTCCATCAAGGGGGAGCATCAGCTCATCAGTATCGACAACCGGCGCGGTCGAACCGCAAAACCGTGTTAAAATTCAGTCCTCGGTTGGAGGCAGAATAGAGGAGATTCTTGTTGAAGAGGGGCAAATTGTCAAGAAAGGGGAGGTGCTTGCTATGCTTAGTTCGACCGAGCGGGCGGCGTTGCTTGATGCAGCCAAGCTGCGGGGGAAGAGTGAGCTGGAGTACTGGCAGAAGGTCTACAAGGAAACTGCGGTCATGGCTCCGATGGAGGGGCAGGTCATAGTTCGAAGTGTAGACCCCGGACAAACGGTAACAGCGAGTGATTCAGTATTTGTTCTTTCCGATCGTCTTATTGTAGAGGCGTACGTCGATGAAACCGATATTGGAAGGGTAAAGGCAGGGCAGAAGGCGGTGATAGGGCTTGATGCATATCCTGAAATCAAGGTAAACGGGGTTGTCGGGCATATCTACTATGAGTCGCATTTGCAGAATAACGTCAATATCTATAACGTCGATGTTATTCCTGAGCGTATTCCCGATGTTTTTCGCTCAGGCATGAGTGCCAATATCAGGATTATTGTACAGGAAAAGAATGATGCGCTGCTGTTGCCGGTCGGAGCTGTTCAGAATAAAAATGGCAAAAGTGTGGTACTCCAGAAAAGCGATGAAACTGGTTCTGCGCATCGCTACAGGTCGGTGCAGACAGGGTTACAGGATGATCGCAATATAGAGATCATTGATGGTCTGACTGATAACTCTGTTGTATTGCTTCCGGATACAACGTTTGTTTTGCCGAAAAACAATGGAGGTTCCAATCCCTTTACGCCACAACGGAACAATAGGAAACAATGAGCGCCTTGCTTGAACTTGTAGATGTCCATCGGACATACCTTATTGGAGAAAGCACAGTGCAAGCTTTGCGGGGCGTTTCAGTGACGATTGAGCAGGGTGAGTTTGTTGCGATTATGGGGCCTTCAGGATCGGGAAAATCCTCTCTGCTTCAGATTCTTGGCCTACTTGACACTCCCGACAAGGGCAACTACCTGCTTTTTGGTCATAATGTCAATACGATGAAGGAAGATGAGCAGGCGGGACTTCGCAATACAGTTGCTGGCTTTGTCTTTCAGCAGTTTCATTTGCTCAAGCGAATGAACATTGTCGATAATGTACGTCTTCCTCATATCTACAGCGGCATCAAGGGGGATTTTCGCAAGGAGGCAATAGAACGCCTTAAGCAGGTTGGACTTGAACATCGAGTTGACCATACGCCCAACCAGCTCTCAGGCGGCGAGCAGCAGCGTGTGGCTATAGCGCGGGCTCTCATCCGCGATCCCATGATTATTTTTGCTGATGAACCGACCGGTAATCTCGATACGAAAAATTCAGCCGAAATCATGAAGATTCTCAAGGGACTTCATGAAGAGGGAAAAACCATCATTATGGTAACGCATGAAAACGAGATTGCTGCCTATGCAGGGCGTGTTATTACCATGCGGGATGGTGTCATAGTCTCAGATGAACGCAAGAGCGGGACGGGAGCATTGGCGACAGTTGCAGGAGAGCTGAATTTTGATGCGCAAGTTGCAAAGAAGGTTTCGCTATGGCAGGATGGGCGGTTTACAGGATTTATATTTCAAGCTGTTCAGTCCATTCTGGCCAACAAGCTGCGCTCTTTTCTTTCCGTACTCGGAATTTTTGTTGGGGTTGCATCGGTAATTGCCATGATGGCGCTTGGTGAGGGTGCAAAAGCGGCCATGCAGGAACAATTGAAATCAATGGGTTCCAACATGCTCTCAATCAGGGGAGGATCAGCGAAGATCAGAGGTGCCGCTCAGGGAGCCGGAGCTGTTGCCCGTTTTACCTTTACTGATGTGGACGATATTGCTGCGCTTCACACGCTGGTGAAAAATGCGACAGGGGTAGTCAACGGAGCTGGAAGGATTGTTTACGGCAACAAAAACTGGAGCACAAGCCTTACCGGCGCTGGGTTTGATTATGGCCTCATGCGGGCGTCGATCCCATCGATTGGGAGGTGGTTTACCCAGGATGAGATTCAGACGAGGGCAAAGGTCGCCATAGTTGGTGTGACGGTTGTCAAGGAGATTTTTGGTACAAGTAATCCTCTCGGCAAGACCATAAAAATCAACCGGATTAATTTCACGGTCATCGGGATCGCCCCGGCAAAAGGTTTTTCCGGGGCCCAGGATGAGGACGACGTTACGATCATTCCTGTAACGACCGCCATGTACAGAGTGCTTGGCAAGGATTATCTCAGCGGAATTTTTGTTGAAGTTACTTCACCCACCCTGATTAACCAGGCAAAAAATGCGATCAGCGAGCTGATTCGTAAACGGCATCATTTGAAGGATGATGATGACACATTCAATATCAGGGATATGACTGAAATTCAGCAAATGCTCAGCAGCACCACGCAGACCATGAGCCTTCTGCTGGGTTCTATTGCAGCTATCTCGCTTGTGGTAGGAGGAATTGGTATTATGAATATCATGCTGGTATCAGTAACTGAAAGGACCAGGGAGATCGGTTTGCGCAAAGCTATCGGTGCAAGAAAAAGCGATATCATGCTTCAGTTTTTAGTCGAATCGGTCGGTATGACCATCAGCGGAGGTTTTATCGGGATACTCGCCGGTATTGGTATTTCCCTTATACTCTCTTTTTTTGCGGGGTGGGCTGTAAAGACCTCACTCATTTCGGTGGTTCTCGCATCAGCTTTTTCGGCGGTTATCGGTATCTTTTTTGGCCTCTGGCCAGCAAGGAAAGCAGCAGAACTCAATCCGGTAGAAGCCCTCCGTTATGAGTAAAGCCTGGAATGGAAAAAATTATTTTACACAAGCTTTGATATAACTTCGCGCCCCGCACAAAAAAATTGCGGGGTACGAAAAAAAGTTATGTAGGCTATCGCAAGAAGTGTCAGCTCAGGATAGAGCAAGTGCTTCATGCACCTTCTGTGCTGCATCGCGGAGTCCTTTGGCAGAAATGAGGTTCAACCCTGACTCATCAAGCATTTTCTGAGCCAGAGGCGCATTGGTTCCTTCAAGCCTGACAATGACTGGCAAATTAAGGCCAATCTTTTTTGCGGCTTCGATAATCCCCGCAGCGACACGGTCGCAACGGACAATGCCTCCAAAAATGTTGACGAGAATGGCTTTGACGTTTTTGTCGCTCAAAATGATTTTGAACCCTTCTTCCACCGTCTGGGGACTGGCTGAACCGCCGACGTCAAGAAAGTTGGCCGGTTTTCCTCCAGCGAGCTGTATCATGTCCATGGTGCCCATAGCCAGACCGGCGCCGTTGACCATACACCCGACATTACCGTCAAGGCGCACATAGTTGAGGTTGGATTTTGACGCTTCAACTTCCAATGGATCCTCTTCATTGGTATCCCGCAGTTCAAGAAACTTATGGTGGCGGTAGAGTGCATTGTCGTCGAAATTGATCTTGGCGTCAAGCGCCAGAACTTTTCCCTCTTTGGTGACGACCAGTGGATTGATTTCTGCAATAGCAGCATCAATTGATATATAGGTGTTGTACAGTGCAGTTATGAAGTGAACGGCGTTGCGGAACTGTTCTCCATGAAGTCCAAGAAAGAACGCCGCTTCGCGAGCCTGAAAACCCTGTATACCAAAGAGAGGATCAATCTGGATTTTCAGGATTTTCTCCGGGGTCTCTTCGGCAACTTTTTCAATCTCAATTCCACCCTCGGTCGAAACCATCAGAACATTTTTTGAGGTTGACCGGTCAAGGGTGACGCCGACGTAAAACTCTTTTTCGATATTCATCCCCTCTTCGATGAGCAGTCTTCCGATCTCTTTGCCTTCTGGGCCAGTCTGGTGGGTAACCAGCGTGAGACCGATTAATTGCTGGGCGAT
>CAIYWF010000074.1 GCA_903929845.1 uncultured Chlorobiaceae bacterium
GATGAGTTACAAAAGCAGGGTGCCCGTTGTATGGATTGCGGGACACCGTACTGCCATACAGGGTTTATGCTGAGCGGTATGACGAGCGGTTGCCCGATTCATAATCTTATTCCCGAGTGGAACGATTATATCTATAACGGGTTTTGGCGCGAGGCTTACGATCGGCTTATAAAAACAAATAATTTTCCGGAATTTACAGGAAGGGTTTGTCCTGCTCCGTGCGAAGGTTCCTGTGTCCTCGGCATTATTGAACCGCCGGTTACCATCAAGAACATCGAGTGTTCGATTATAGAGCATGCGTTTGCTGAAGGTTGGGTTGAACCGAAAAACATTCTCCACAGAACAGGAAAACGGGTGGCTGTTGTGGGGTCAGGCCCTGCGGGACTTGCCTGTGCTGACCAGCTTAATAAAGCAGGCCATAGTGTTACGGTGTTTGAACGGGATAATCGTTTCGGAGGCCTTATGATGTATGGTATTCCGAACATGAAGCTTGACAAAAAGTTTGTGATAGACCGCCGTATTGAGCTGATGAAGCAGGAGGGAATCAATTTCATGGAGAGCACTGAGGTTGGTGTAGACTATCCTGCCGATAAACTCCTTGAAGAGTTTGACGCCGTTGTGCTTTGTACCGGCGCAACAAAACCTCGAAATCTTGCAGAAGAGGGTCGTGAATTGCCTGGCATCCATTTCGCCATGGACTTTCTTCGTTCCAGTACTAAAGCCCTGCTTGACGAAAGTGCTCCAGCTCTTTCAGCTTTCGATAAAAATGTTGTTGTTATTGGAGGCGGCGACACCGGTACAGACTGTGTCGCAACGTCACTGCGCCAAGGGTGCAAAAGTGTTCTGCAGCTTGAAATTATGCCGAAACCACCTCTTGATCGCCAGCGCGATAATCCCTGGCCCGAATGGCCAAAAACCTTCAAGGTGGATTACGGGCAGGAAGAAGCTGAGTTTGTGCAGGGAGATGATCCGAGAAAATATTCCATGATGACCAAGAAGTTTCTTGCTGACGAAAAAGGTGCACTGCAAGCAGTCGAGGTTTCCAGGGTGGAATGGGTAAGAGACAATGGTCATTTTGCTCCGCAGCCTGTTGCTGGTACTGAGCAGATTATTCAGGCAGAGCTTGTGTTGCTTGCCATGGGGTTCATCGGGCCGGAGGAGCATCTTCTGCAACAGCTTCAGGTGATCCAGGACGAGCGATCAAACATCAAGGCGACGGATAAAACATATCACACCAATCGGGAAAGAATTTTTGCCGCAGGTGATGCCCGTCGAGGTCAGAGTCTTGTGGTTTGGGCTATTCATGAGGGCAGATCTGCTGCGCGTGAGTGCGACCGGTTTCTGATGGGCTACACCAGTCTTCCGTAAACAATTACTTAACCAGGGGGGATTTATGGAACAGCAAAAACTCAGGGAACTCCTTGATACACTTCACCAAGAGCTTGAGCAGGTAGAATCCATTGACGAAACCACTGAAGTTGTTCTGTCTAATCTCAGGGCGGATATGCAGAGATTACTGGCCGAAAAAGTCGGTACTATCCATGAAGACGAATCGCTAGTGGAGCGCATGAACGAGGCCCTCGACCATTTTGAGACCGATCATCCCAAACTGAGCTTGACTATTCAGCATATCCTGGACAGTCTGGCAAAGATGGGATTTTAAGTTATTACCTTATTAATTTGACGGAAAGCATGTTTGTTTCATGACGAGAGAACGAGAACCCGGAAGAGGGAAAACAAGAGGCGACAACGGCACTAATGATCAGGTATACTGTTCATTTTGCGGTAGAAGTGCCCATGAGGTCAACAGCATGATTGCTGGTCCTAAAGCATTTATATGCGATCGCTGTATTAAAACATCTTACGAGATCCTGCGTAAAGAGGTCAATGCAGTACCGCCTGCAGAAAAGGTTCAGGAGAGGCCGTTTCAGCCGCGCCTTGCAAGTCCCAAAGCTATCATGGATTCTCTTGACCAGTATGTTGTTGGGCAGGAGATAGCCAAAAAGTCACTTTCGGTAGCGGTCTACAACCATTACAAGAGGATTGATTCGCAGGAATTGAAGGATGAACAAGATGATGTTGTTATTGAAAAAAGCAATATTCTGCTTATTGGACCGACCGGCACAGGAAAAACCCTTCTTGCCCAGACACTTGCCAATTTGCTTGAAGTGCCCTTTTCTATCGTTGATGCCACCTCGCTGACCGAAGCGGGATATGTAGGTGATGACGTTGAAACTATTCTTGCCCGATTGCTCCATGCTTCCGATTTCAATCTGGAACGGGCGGAACGGGGCATTATCTACGTTGATGAGATCGATAAAATTGCCCGCAAATCAGCTAACGTCTCAATTACCCGCGACGTTTCCGGAGAAGGAGTTCAGCAGGCTCTGCTGAAAATTCTTGAAGGCGCGGTTGTCGGTGTTCCGCCAAAAGGGGGACGCAAACATCCCGAACAGCAACTGATCAACATCAACACCAAGAACATCCTTTTTATATGCGGGGGAGCGTTTGAGGGTCTTGATCGGCTTATTGCCAAAAGAGTTTCAAAATCTTCGATGGGCTTTGGAGCAAAGGTCAAAACAACCCATACCGGTTATGACCCGGAGATACTCAAGCTTGTCACCCAGGATGATCTGCACGACTACGGCCTTATTCCTGAATTTATCGGACGCCTTCCCGTGATTTCGACTCTTGAAATGCTCGACGAAAAGGCACTGCGCAACATTCTTGTAGAGCCTAAAAATGCCATTACCAAGCAATACAAAAAGTTGTTTGAAATGGACGGCGTGGAGCTTGAATTTACCGAAGAGTCGCTTGACAAGGTGGTACAGATAGCCATTGAGCGTGGTACAGGAGCCAGGGCTCTGCGTTCGGTTCTCGAAAATGTGATGATTGATATCATGTTTGAGATTCCGTCAATGAAAAACACTCACAAATGTCGCATTACGGCCGACACCATAGAGAACAAAGCTCTTCCGGAATATTCATCCGGTGAGGTGAAAAAGAAAAAAACTGCATAAAGCGCTGAATCAGCGCTCATGAGTTTTGTGTTTTATCATTGAAAGCCTATATTAAAGGCCATTTAAGGAAGGGCGATTAGCTCAGTTGGTTAGAGCGCTACATTGACACTGTAGAGGTCAGAAGTTCGAATCTTCTATCGCCCACCATATCGATAAAAAGCACGGAGTTTCTGTGCTTTTTGTGTTTCATAGAAATTAAGTTCCTTGAAATTATTTTTTTAGTAAAGCGTTGTGATAATATATTGTGTGCTTGCAGAGAGGAAATGCACATCGAAAAATAAAACAATTAATGGAGTAAAAGTATGCAGACTATTTATGCCGACGGTATTGCCAACATTACACTGATTGATGGTGTTATTCGTTTGGATCTTGTCAATATCACACAGATTGAAAAAGAGAAAGCAAATATTCGTCCTGTTGGCGCACTGGCAATGTCAGTCCCCGCAATGCTTCGTACTCACGAGCAACTTTCACAGGCGATCAATAAAATGGTTGAGGATGGCATTCTGAAAAAGAATGATACCACCCAGACGATTACTGATGGTTCGTTTTCTGAGTAATATATCCTGCTCCTGCGCTCACCACTCTTGATTGGGCAGGGTAGTGAGCGCAAGACTATCTCTCCCTCCCTTCTTGTTGGTGATCTGGTAAAGTCAAAATATTGATGTTGTTGAACTCGGGCAGAAATTTCTGTTGACAGTGATATGCCAAATCCCTCACACTCTTCTGCCACGAGCATTTTTGTTTCAAGCGAGGTCAGCACCATTGATCCTCTCCTCAACGAAAGCTTCCAAAAGTGGAGTGCTGGCTCTTTCTCTCAAGTAGCGCTCACCTACAGTTTTCCCTGGAGCAATGGGGTAACTGCTTATTGGCAGGAGCCAACGTACAGTCAGGTGCAGGAGCAGTTGGCGGCAAACCATTTTTGCTTGAATGCTGCTCAGATAGTCGCTGCGACCGATGCTCTTCAGGCTTGGGCTGATGTGGCAGCACTCACCGTTACTGAAGTTATCGAGACCACAGATGATGTCGGAGACTTTCGTTTTGCATTTTCCTCCGCTGTTGGCAATGGAGTATGGGGGTATAGCTCCTATCCAAACAACTATTGGGCAAATGCTGCGGATGTCTGGATCAATCCATCTGTTGCTACGGAAAGTGACTGGAATGATGGCTCGTATAACATGCTTGCCCTCATCCATGAGACTGGTCACGGGCTTGGCTTGAAGCATCCCGGCAATTATGATGCGTTGGGGGGAGGTACCCCGCCGCCGTACCTTCCGGAAAATCTTGATTACCGTACCTATACGGTTATGTCCTATAATAGCCGCAATTTCTGGTATTTGTATCCCGGGCAGAGTCAATACACGGGAGTTTATCCATCGACCCCGATGGTTTACGACATTGCCGCAATCCAGTACCTTTACGGGGCTAACAACAATTACCATACTGGTGATGACACCTACCGTTTTGATCCATTAACCCCTTTTTACCGTACTATTTGGGATGCAGGGGGCAATGATACTCTTGATGTGTCGAATTTCAGCACCAGGTGCGATATCGATTTGACCCCGGGTCACTATTCATCGATTCGGTATATCGCCACCGGTACAATTGCTGACCTGTATGATGGCACGGATAACCTTGGCATTGCCTTTGGTGCTCTCATTGAAAATGCTGTGGGAGGTTCCAGTGCCGATACTCTTACCGGTAACAATCTCAATAATATGTTGGCTGGTGGTGGAGGAAATGATACGTTAAACGGCGAAGCAGGCAACGATATTCTGGATGGCGGTGATGGCGTTGATGCGGCAGTGTTCAGCGGGAACTTTATTGAGTATATCATCCATTACGACACAGGGACATTCATTTACGTTATTCAGGACAAGGTTACAGATCGTGATGGTAGAGATTCTGCGTTTCAGATTGAATACTTTACATTTACCGACGTAACATTACTTGCCACCGATGCTGCTTCAGATCTTGCCGAACCGATAGTAGAGCTTTTCAGTCCGCCTGACGGAGCTGTTGATGTTCCTGTCAGCACCGATATCGTCCTTGCTTTCAGCGAAGCAATCCAGAAAGGCACAGGGATAATAACGCTCCACAGCAGTTCTGCCAGTGGAAAAGTGGTGGAAAGCTACGATGTGGCAACAAGCACAAATCTGACGGTTTCCGGTAATACTCTGACCATCAACCCGACCACTGATTTAGCATACAAGGCGCATTACTTTGTAACCTTCGATGAGGGCTCAATCAGTGACCTAGCTGGAAAACGCTATGCTTGCACCGATACCTACGACTTTACAACAGCAGCCCCTTTGCTTCACACTCTTGCAGGTAATGTCACGTTTTGGAAGAGCGGGGCTGCAATTGCCGATGTTACCAGCATGCTTGCATCAATTCCTGTTACAGAAGGTACCCGGCCGGTTGAATTCAGGAATATACAGGTGGCCGCAGATGGTTCTCGAACCATCGAACTCTGGAAAACCTCATCAAAGAGCGATATCCATAATTTGCAACTTGAATTTGCCTTGTCTGAGGGCTCTGTTGCCGCATGGCAGGATGCTTCCGTTTTACCTTCGGGGTGGAGCTCCCTGGTCAATACCGGAACATCAGGCTTTTTTGTGCTTGGCGGTACGGGTATAACAGCATTGTCCGCAGAGTCGTTGCAGCTTGGCACCTTGACGCTGACCGTACCGACCAATACGCAGCATTTTGATTTATCCTTGAGCACAGGATGGCTGGGCAATGATGCGATTCCAACCTTTGGTACAGCATTGGACACTATGGTCACTGGCGCTGATGGTCTCTATCAGCATCACGACATGGCGGCAGGAACGTATACTCTGAGTAGTGCAAAAGCTGCTTCTGCCAACGATAACGGTGCTGTTGACCTGCTTGATGCCATTGCCATCCTCAAAAGCATCGTTGGACTGACGTCGCTGAATGACTATCAGAAGGTTGCCGCCGATTTCGACAAGGTTAATGGTGTGGATTTGAATGACGCCATCGGTATTCTCAAGCACGTGGTTGGTTTGCCTGCGCCAACACCGGAATGGGCGTTTGTGGATGAGGCGGATCCATCGCATGACTCGTCGCACACAATATCTGTGGATGTGACTGCCGATACAGCGGTTGATCTGGTTGGCATTCTGCGCGGTGATGTTGATGGGAGCTGGGTGGGGTAAGGGCGGAGACTCAATCAAAACCAAATGTTGAAGATCCGTCAAGGATTACTATGTTTTTAAGAGGTTACACGGCGTACTTACTAATTATTTCACTATCTTATAGCTATAGTTTATCGGGCAAGCTCTTTTCTGCGGATTATGAAGCATAACGACATTTTGTACAAAAAGCGAAAACCTCGTCTTCTGTGGGCGAATGTTTATTGTCTTCTGGACTCTTCGAGCGGAGCGTCCATGTCCGTTCTTCCGGAACACTGGAAAAAAAGACTCGAAACAACTGATATTCTGGAATTGTGAGCTACTCCTCTCGTGCATAAACTCCTGATGACCAACCCTCACCAGCGGGATGCCAAGCTTCTCAATCCTGAACTGTATGATCGGTTTGTAAGGCACCTTGTTCAATTGTATGACAACGAGCCGTTGTACCACGACTACACCGATCGGGCGCGGGCGGCAGGTGTAACATTGCACAAGATGGATAACAGCGTCCGAAAGCTTATCGACGCATTGGAGGGGTTGATTACCTGGAATACTGGAAATTATTGTGGCTACCGTGCTTGGTAGTCAAGTGGTGGGCGTGGCATAAATAGTTCCAATTTGCTGTTTATGATACTCAAAAGAAACGGTTTGGTTAATGCGGTAATCGTATTTTTTTCATTTATCCTATTTATCAAATTTGACGTAGCATTTGCTGATTATAACTCAGGAGAAAATTGTTCGAATGCTGGAAGATTGCGTATGGTTTTGGGTATGCAGTGGAATCAACACGAGCCAGCTTTGCATTATGAATTGCTCAATGATAGTTCAAAGCCAACTCTTGATATCAACCAGGGCGATAAAAGTGAAATCGTACAGCCCTTTTCTTATGTTGATGTTGAAGGAAGGTTAAGTAAATATTCAGGAATCGATTTAACCTACACAAAGGACATGACTTCTTCTGTGCTTTTGGGCCGGAAAAATGTTCGCTTTTTGTTTTTTTTATTGCGTCCTGCGGTTATGGCGCCTGTTGATATTGATGTAAAAACCATGCGATTGCGCTATTTTCATGCAATTGTGCAGTCAGGTAATTTCGAGTTTGGAGGTTCAGGTGGTTTACAGGCAATTTATTGTAATGCTCACGCTTCAATTCCTGTCATTGGTTATAGTGAAGAAAACTATTTTATTGTATTGCCTTGTGTTGGCACTTATGCTACCTATCAACAGAATAAATGTATTCGGTATTCTGTTCATGCAGATTATTTGCCAAGAGGATTAAAAAAAATTTCAGGGCGTATCGCGGAAGTTGATTGTAGTGTGGAGTATAACATTAATTCAAATTTATTTGCCGGTGCAGGTTTTCGATACTCAGTTAAGTCTCTTGACCTGAGAAATAAGAAATATCTGATGAATACGTCTTATAGTATATTAGGCGGTTTGGCTTTTATTGGAATCTCATTGTGACTTTTATAACAAAAACATATTAAAAGATGAAAGTTAATGATATTTACCTTGCTTTTCTGTCAGCATTAGACTCGACAGATAAAGATTTTGGTTCATTCTCCCGACTTCTGCCAATTAGTGCGGAAACTCAGGGTTCAAGAGTTGAATAAGTGTGCTGTTCGCCAATTTGCTGGTGTTCATGCGCACGGCGTGTACTTCTCCGGTTCGCTCATCATGGATATTTGCCTCCTGCACTTGCC
>CAIYWF010000075.1 GCA_903929845.1 uncultured Chlorobiaceae bacterium
AAGAGCTATAAAAACTGGATGAAAAAGCGGGGGATAAATTTCGACAAGGGTCAGAAAATCGGGCTTTTGTTTTTCCGCAAACATCTGTTGCAGGAAAAGACCTATATCGACAATACCATTCGTGTGCTTGAAAAGCAGGGTATTCATATTTTTCCCTCTTTTGTGATGGGGGTTGAAGGCCATGTGCTGGTGCGTGACTGGCTGGCAAAGGAGAATATCGATCTTCTGGTCAATATGATGGGTTTCGGTCTTGTGGGTGGCCCTGCGGGATCGACCAAGCCGGGAACGGCCGCTGATGCGCGTCACGAGATTATGACAAAACTCGATGTTCCCTACATTGTTGCGCAGCCTCTCTTGACCCAGGAGTTTGAATCATGGAAAGAGCTCGGTGTCTCTCCGATGCAGATTACCTTTACCTATGCTATTCCGGAAATGGATGGCGCAATCTGTCCGGTGATTCTTGGCGCTCTGCAGGATGGCAAGATTGAGACGGTTCACGAGCGTATCGAGCGGCTTGCACTTCTGGTCAAGCAGTGGCTCCGGCTCCGTGCGACTGCCAACCGTGACAAGAAGGTGGCCTTTATTGTTTATGATTATCCTCCAGGACTGGGCAAGAAGGCCAGCGCCGCGCTCCTTGATGTTCCCAGAACTCTTTTTGCCGCGCTGCAGAGACTGAAAAAAGAGGGCTACAATGTTGGTCAACTGCCTGAATCTGCTGATGCACTCTTTCATGTACTTGACTTGGCAACCGATCATCAGATCAAGCAGAACCAGCCTGATGCACTGAAAGTCAGTTACGATACCTTCAGGGAGCTGACCTCTTCAAGAGAACGTGAGCGCATTGATGAACGGTGGCAGAAATTTCCCGGAGAAATTGTTCCGATTGGAGATCATGATGTTTTTATCGGCGGTATACAATTCGGCAATATCTTTATCGGGGTTCAGCCGCGCATCGGGGTGCAGGGCGATCCCATGCGCTTGTTGTTCGACAAGTCAAATACGCCGCACCACCAGTACATTGCCTTTTACCGCTGGATAAGTCGGCAGTTTCAGGCTCATGCCATGGTGCATGTGGGTATGCACGGCTCTGTTGAGTGGATGCCGGGACTTCAGACGGGTCTTACCGGCGACTGCTGGCCTGATGCTCTTCTTGGCGAGGTGCCGCATATCTATATCTATCCGGTGAATAACCCCAGTGAGTCTACCATTGCCAAACGGCGCGGTCTTGCCACCATGGTTTCCCATGTGGTGCCTCCGCTTTCACGCGCCGGGCTTTACAAGGAGCTGCCCGCGTTGAAAGAGCTGCTGGTCGATTTCCGTGAAAGAAATTTTTCTGCTTCTGCTTCTGCCTCCGGTGATGGGCAGGTGGATGGTTCCGGCTTTGAAGAGGCTATTATGCAGAAAGCTGAGCTGCTTAATCTGACTGATGATTGCCCTCGTCGTGAGAGTGAAGGATTCGGTGATTATGTCAGTAGGCTGTATATGTATGTCAGCGAACTTGAAAACCGTCTTATTTCCAATTCGCTTCATGTGTTCGGTGAGGCGAGCCCACTCGAAGCCCAGATTATCACGGTTACTGAAACCCTTAAAAATCGTGAGGAGGAAACCAGAACGCTGCCCTCTCTTCTGATGACCGCATCGGGAAAGAATGGACATTTTAGCAGCTATGAGGAGGTGGCCAGCCGCTCGAGAAAGGGCGATGAGGATGCCATCCGACTGCGTGAGTGGATCGATACGGCATGTCGGGAGTTTGTTCAGCAGTCAGTGTTTGACCGGAAGGGTGCCATGGCTGCTTTTTCTTCGATAACAGGAGGTTCCAGACTTCCTGCCGACTATATGCCTTTTATTGAGCAGTTGATCAGGGAGGGATCGCAGCTTCTCTTTGCGCTCCGCGATAATACAGGAGAGATGGATGCGCTCCTCAAGGTGCTTGACGGGCGTTATATCTCCTCAGGGCCGGGTGGTGACTTGGTGCGTGACGGTGTCAATGTGCTTCCTTCGGGCCGGAATATTCACTCGATTGATCCGTGGCGAATTCCGTCAGTGCTGGCGTTCAAGCGTGGTTCGCTTATTGCGGACAGCATTGTTAAAAAGCATCTTGAGGAGAATGACGGGCAATATCCTGAAACGATTGCCCAGGTGCTCTGGGGCCTCGATACCATTAAAACCAAGGGTGAGGCTGTTGCGGTGGTAATCAGGCTGCTCGGTGCGGAACCATCCTATGACGCTTTCGGTAAAATCAGCCACTACAGTCTGGTGCCGCTTGAAAAGCTGCGTCGTCCGCGTATTGATGTGCTTATGCAGCTCAGCCCTATTTTCCGGGATGCTTTTGGTCTTCTCATGGATCAGCTTGACCGGCTTGTCAAGGAGGCTGCCAGGGCCAATGAACCGGTTGAGATGAACTATGTCAAAAAACATGTTGATGATGCGCTTGCCTCCGGGATGGAGTTCGAGAGTGCCACTTCTCGCCAGTTTACCCAAGCGCCGGGAGCTTACGGCACCTATGTCGATGATATGATTGAGGATTCAGCATGGGAATCTGAAAACGATCTTGATGATCTCTTTATCCGCCGCAACAGCAGTGCCTACGGGGGAGGACGAAAAGGGGAGAATGAGTCAGCGATTCTGCAGAAAATGCTTGGTTCGGTTGACAGGGTTGTGCATCAGGTCGACTCCACCGAGTTTGGTATTTCCGATATTGACCACTATTTCTCCTCGTCAGGGTCACTTCAGCTTGCCGCACGCCGCAGGAACACGAAGGGCGGCGATATCAAGCTCAACTACGTTGAATCGTTTACCTCCGATATCAAGGTGGACGACGCCGAAAAATCGCTCCGCATTGAGTACCGCTCAAAACTGCTTAATCCAAAGTGGTTTGAAGGGATGCTTAAACATGGCTATAGCGGCGCTGGCGAAATCAGCAATCGCGTCACCTATATGCTTGGCTGGGATGCGGTCACCAAGAGTGTTGACGACTGGGTCTACAAAAAAACAGCCGAGACTTATGCGCTTGACCCGGTAATGAAGGAGCGGCTTGCAACCCTGAACCCGCAGGCCATCAAGAACATTGTTGGCCGAATGCTCGAAGCGCACGGTCGTGGTATGTGGAAAGCTGACCAGAGTATGATTGATGAGTTGCAGGAGATCTACGCCGATCTTGAAGACAGGCTTGAGGGGCTGAACGACGACAAATAGCCTTATGTTGCGGGACTTATAGCTTTTATCACTCAATAAGTCCCGTTCTCTTTTTACATGGTCGTCGAATAATTCGGAGCCTCTTTGGTGATCTTGACATCATGAGGATGGCTCTCCCTGAGACCTGCCGAGGTTATCCGCACAAACCGGGTGTTGGTTTTCAGCTCTTCAATGCAGGTGACTCCGCAGTAGCCCATAGAGGATTTCAGCCCACCGATTAACTGGTAGACCACTTCGTCGAGCGAACCTTTCGCCGGAATCTGTCCTTCAATTCCTTCGGGCACATATTTTTTCGACTCGCTTGACGAATCCTGGAAATAGCGGTCACTGCTTCCCTCCGGTTCAGACATGGCGCCAAGAGATCCCATGCCCCGATAGGTTTTGAATTTTCGTCCTTCATAGAGAATTATTTCACCAGGACTCTCATCAGTTCCGGCGAAAATGCTTCCGATCATGACCGAGTCTGCGCCTGCAGCCAGAGCTTTGGCAATATCGCCGCTGTATTTGACGCCTCCATCAGCAATAATTGGTGTTTTGGTTTTTGCCGCCTCCTCTGCGCAGTTCATGATGGCGGTTAACTGGGGCATTCCTACTCCGGCAACAATTCGGGTGGTACAGATACTGCCAGGACCGATACCAACTTTTACGCAGTCAGCGCCAGCTTCGACAAGATCTCTGACTGCTTCAGGTGTGGCGACATTACCTGCGATGACCTGCAGGTCGGGATAGAGGCGCTTGATGCTTTTAACCATGTCAAGAACGGCCTTGCTGTGACCGTGAGCCGTATCGACCGCAACGACATCAACTCCAGCATCAACCAGAGCGCGTACCCTTTCAAGCGTATTTGCGCTGATGCCGACGGCTGCGCCGACTCTCAGGTGTCCCTGAATGTCCTTGCAGGAATTAGGGAACTGTTTTCGTCTTTGAATATCCTTGAAGGTAATCAG